>NZ_JAJDKA010000076.1:0-10192 GCF_020589945.1 Faecalibacillus sp. MSK20_93
CGGCGAAGATAGTACATTGTGCGAAAATAGCTCGTTGCCAGTTCCTTCTTTTTTTATATATAAATGTGAGGTGATCCTGTTGAAGAAAAAAAATAAGATTTTACTTACAGTTTTTACAATAATTATTTTTATTAATATCCTTTTATTGAACTCGAATATTTGGATTTATAATAATTTTGGAAATGTAAAGTTTCAAGAAATATTATTCACTTTTTTATCACCTACGAGTGGAACAGATACATCAGTTATTTTTTCTTATATCATTAGAGTAATTGTTGTATCATTTGTTTTAAGTATTCTTTTTATTTTTGGTGTTTTATATCTACGTAGAAAATGTTCATCTAAAGCTTTCAAATATTTAAAGTACATGGGCTCTCTATTGATTGTAATAACATTGATATTAAGTTTATTATATACAAATAACCGTTATAATGTTACTGCTTATTTCAATTATCAATCTCAAAAAACAACAATTTATAACAAAAAAAAGAAAGTACATAAAAAGAAAAATACTGAATATATAGGAGATAGTACAATTATCTATCAGAATCCCAAAGATGTTAAAATTAGTGGAGATAATACAAATAATCTTATTTATATTTATTTAGAATCATTTGAAAATACTTTTTTAGACACTGAAAATGGTGGTATCAAGAATGTTAACTGTTTACCTGAATTAACTGAATTAGCGAAACAAAATACTAATTTTTCTAATACTGACCAACTAGGTGGAGCATTACCTTTTACAGGTACAACTTGGACGATTGCATCCATGACATCACAATTTACAGGATTACCTTTAAAAGTTGAAGTTGCTAATGATATGGATCAACAAAATCGATTTATGCCAGGTGCTAAAACAATTGGAGATATTTTAAATGAAAACGGATATATACAAGAACTTATGATTGGTTCTCAAAAAGAATTTGCTGGGACAGATAAATTATTTTTACAGCATGGATTTGATAAAATATGTGATATTAATTCGTTAAAACAGGAATATTCATTTAAAAGTAATGAACTTAATCAATGGGGATTAGACGATTATAAATTATTCGAATTAGCTAAGAATGAGATTACGCAGCTTGCACAAACAGGTAAATTCAATTTTACGATGGCAACTATAGATTGTCATATGCCTAACGGGTTTCTATGTAAATATTGCCCTGATACATATGAAAATAGATATGAAAATGTATATGCATGTCAATCAAAACTTATTAATAGTTTTATTGATTGGTGTAAAAGTCAATCTTGGTATGAAAATACAACCATTGTTTTAGTTGGGGATCATCCAACAATGGCACAACAATATGTTAATGATGTTCCGTCAGATTACCAAAGAACGACATACAATTGTTTTATTAATTCTAAAGTGACGACTGATCAAATAAAAAATAGACAATTTACACATATGGATATGTATCCTACAACATTGGCTGCAATGGGATTCAATATAGAAGGGAATAAGTTAGCACTAGGTACGAATCTATTTTCTGAATTACCAACGATTATTGAAAAATATGGCCAAGATTATATTAATGAAGAAGTACAAAAAAGTAGTGAATATTTAGATAAAAATATATATCAGTTTAATTAAAAATGGATCTCATGACGAGATCCATTTGTTTTTTATTCTTCAACTCTTCCTTTATCTACATACATGTTTTGGAAATAGTTTTTATATTCACCAGAAATGATGTTTTCCCACCATTCTTTGTTATTTAAATACCAATCAATTGTTTGAGGAATACCTGTATCAAATGTATATTTTGGTTTCCATCCTAATTCAGTTTCTAATTTAGTTGGATCGATTGCATATCTCATATCATGACCTTTTCTATCAGAAACAAATTTGATTAATGATTCAGGTTTACCTAAAGCTTTTAAGATTGTTTTAACAACTTCTAAGTTAGTTCTTTCGTTATGTCCACCAACATTATAAACTTCTCCAACACGACCTTTTCTAATGATTAAGTCGATTGCAACACAGTGATCATAAACATGTAACCAATCACGTACGTTTTCCCCTGTACCGTATACTGGTAATTCTTCATCATTTAATGCTCTAGAAATAATTAATGGAATTAATTTTTCTGGGAAATGGTAAGGACCATAGTTATTTGAACATCTTGAAATAGTTACTGGTAATCCAAAAGTTCTATGATAAGCTAATACGAATAAATCTGCAGAAGCTTTTGATGAACTATATGGACTAGATGTGTGTAATGGTGTTTCTTCTGTAAAGAATAGATCAGGTCTATCTAATGGTAAATCACCATAAACTTCATCAGTAGATACTTGATGATATCTTTTAATACCAAATTCATTACATGCATCTAATAAAGTAGTTGTTCCCATAACATTTGTTTTAACAAAGATTTCAGGATCTTCAATACTTCTATCTACATGTGATTCAGCTGCAAAGTTAACAACAACATCAAATTTTTCTTTTTTGAATAAATCAAAGATAAATTCTCTATCAGCGATATCACCTTTAACGAATTTATAATTTGGTTTACCTTCAACTGGTTTACAAGTTTCTAAGTTACCTGCATAAGTTAATTTATCTAAGTTAACGATCATATCTTCTGGATATTTATTAACCATATAATGTACAAAGTTTCCACCAATGAAACCTGCACCACCTGTTACTAAAATTTTCATTTATTTATCTCCTTCGTATACAAATTGATTATTTGAATTTTCTAAAGTTGGTCCTGTTTGATCTTTTTCACTTAAAACAGGTTCAATACCATTTAATAATGATCCCCAATCAACATTAGCTGTTGGATCATCATAACGCATACCACCTTCAGATTCTTTATTATACACATTATCTACTTTATATCTAAATTCAACATCATCTGTTAAAGTTAAGAATCCATGGGCAAATCCTTGTGGAATAAAGAATTGGCGATGATTTTCAGCGCTTAATTCAACAGAAACCCATTCACCAAATGTTGGACTTCCTTTTCTAATATCTACTGCAACATCAATAACTTTTCCTTTAGTACAAGATACTAATTTAGATTGTGCATAAGGTGGGTTTTGCCAATGTAAACCACGTAAAGTTCCTTTTTGTGCACTAAAAGACATATTGTCTTGTACAAAATCAACAGTAATACCTAATTTTTCATATTTAGGTTTTGAATAAGTTTCTGTAAAGTATCCACGGTGATCTCCAAAAACATCTGTTTCTACAATTAAAACACCTGGAATTTTTGTTTCAATAACTTTCATCTTTTTTACTTCCTTTTTATTGATCTATAAATTTTCCATCCATTACATCTTTTAAATACTTACCATATTGATTCTTTTTATAAAGTTCATATGCTGTATTTAATTCATCTTTAGAAATCCATCCGTTGTTATAAGCAATTTCTTCAAGGCAAGCGATTTTTCTGTTTTGATGAGTTTCAACAGTTTTCACAAAGTTAGTTGCATCTACTAAACTTTCATGAGTTCCTGTATCTAACCATGTAAATCCTTGACCTAATAATTCAACATCTAAATTACCTTTTTCAAGATAGATTTTATTTAAGTCAGTGATTTCTAATTCACCACGTGCAGATGGTTTGATTTGTTTTGCGTATTCTACAACATGTTTATCATAGAAATATAAACCAGTGACAGCATAATTTGATTTAGGTTGAGCTGGTTTTTCTTCTAATGAAATAGCTTTTCCATTTTCATCAAATTCAACAACACCAAATCTTTCAGGATCATCAACATAATATCCAAAAACAGTAGCACCATCTTCTTTATTTGCGGCTCTTCTTAAACGTTTTGATAAACCATGACCATGGAAGATATTATCTCCTAAAATCATGGCACAGGCTTCACCATCAATAAATTCTTCACCTAAAATAAAGGCTTGAGCTAATCCATCAGGAGATGGTTGCACTTTATATTGAAGTGAAATACCAAATTGATGTCCATCACCTAATAATTCTTTAAAACGAGGAGTATCATCAGGTGTAGAAATAATTAAAATATCTTTAATTCCTGCATCCATTAAAATACTCAAAGGATAATAAATCATTGGTTTGTCATAAATTGGCAATAATTGTTTACTTGTTACTTGTGTTAGAGGATAAAGTCTTGTTCCAGATCCTCCTGCTAATACGATACCTTTCATAGAAGTACCTCCTTTTGTTTACTCCTAAACAATAAACCATGACGTTACGTAAGTGTCAATACAAAATATAAAATTTCTTCATTTTATCAATAAAAAAAGTGTCACACTTAAAGTATGACTACTTTCTACAAATAAATAAACCACAATCTTTAGTAATTTTAATTCCATTATTTTCATCAATGATTTTTTCAAGGTGAGCTTGAAATTCTTTTAAACGATATCCTAAATATTCTTTTTGATTGCCATGACAACTCATTATATAGTTCATTAACGCTTTAGCGTCATCAACTATTAAATAATCATCATACCTCTTTAATTCAATTTGTTTAAAATAAGGGCTTAAAAGAGTTTTTCCATTTTCTAATCCAAAATGTTCTACAAGGTTATTATTAGATAGTTGAATACGTGAATCAAAATTATGAACAATTTCAGTAATTTCCTTCATATGATTTTTACCATAAGTTGTACAATAGAATATTCCATAATCCTTAAGAACACGAGATATTTCCAAAAGACCAAGATTCAAATCTTGCAGATAAAAGAGAACATGATTTGCAATCACCGTATCAAAGAAATGATTTTTAAAAGGAATATTTTGAGCATCTAAAACAATATAGTTATAATCATTACCAAGTTTTTTTCTGGTATCTTCTAACATTCCTTCGCTAATATCTGATAAGAAAATCTCTCTATTTCTTAGATTATAGGTATTATTTTCCCATAGTTTTCCATTTCCACAACCAATTTCTAAAAGTTGATAAACATGAGAAAAGTCTATTTGATGATAGAGCCATTCAAACCAACTTTCCTTATTAATAGAAAAATGATCATGAAGATAAATACGTGTAGATAAGTTTTGACTATTGAAATATTGTTGAATAATGCTTTCATCATTATTTGTGAGATTAATGAGTTCAATAATCTTTTCCCAAGAAATTTGATCATGTTCTAAAATTTTTTCAGTGCTTTTAATGGTTGCTTTTAAATTATTAAGATGATTCATTTTTTGGTTAATCAAAGAAGTTTGTAGTTTTAAAGATTCTTTAAAACTATCTTTATCATTATCTATAATAAGAGGATAGATTTCTTCTAGTGAAAATCCAAGTTCTTTTAAAGCAAGAATCTTTTGAAGAGTAATTAAATCTTTATTACAATATTGACGATATCCATTGTCTAGAATATGCGATGGTTTTAAAAGCCCTATTTTATCATAATATCGAATTGTCCTTAATGTGACACCTGCCATTTTCGCAAATTGTCCTGTTGTATAATATTTTTCCATAGAAATATTATAAAATAGAAAATAAAAAGATGATAGTTTTTATCATCTTTTTATTTGCTTTTTAATGCTTGGGGTTTCTTTGGCTCATATAAGATCCACCATGAAGGAGGTACATCTAAAACTGCTGCAAAACCAACTAATAAATCAAATAATCCTTTAAACATGATTTTCACCTCTTTTCAATAAAATTAAAATAGTGTTAATAAATAAAGAAATCAAGTAAATAACAAGTAAAGATGAATCAATAAAAGAGCATAAGTATAAAATCAATATTTCTATGCAATGAAGTCTTTTGTTTTTTTCAAAAGATAAAGTGTAATTGGCTACTATTAAACTCAAACATATCAATCTTAAAAAAGGGATATTTGTAACATATTTAATAAAATATGAGGCAAAGAGAATGATCATGTTTGAAAAGACAAGACATTGTAGAAATGATGAACAATGAAAACTTTTATAGGATAATCTTAATGGTATAAAAAAGAAAATGAATAAAACGAATTCGTAAGTTGTATGAAAAATGAATGATAAAATAATTGCTACAAAAAGGGTAGAAAGGTTGCATAACAATCCTTCCATTCCATAAATTGCAAGTTCAATTTGATCTAAATCATTTTCATATTCTCTAGGAATTATTTTCATTGTTAGATACTTAGCAAGGTGGTTCATATATAATACTTCCTTTCTTGATTTCAATTTTATTTTATAGAAAAAAATAAAATTTGATACTATTAGGGAAAATTAAAGAAATAGTGGGAAAATTAACTAGAATGTTATTGATTAAAAAGTATATAATACTATTTGAGATAGTAGAATATCGCAATTCTTTATTTATCAAACGAGAATCTTTTTATGGAGGACAAAATAATGTTAGGAGAGAGATTACAATATTTAAGATTAGAAAAAGGAATGACACAAAAGGAATTATCAAAAGTATTTAAGGTATCATTGAAAACAATACAGTTTTATGAACAAAATAGAACCATCCCAGATATATATTTAGTTGCTGAAATGGCTAAATTTTTTAATGTTTCATGTGATTATATTTTAGGAGTTGTCAATACACCTATTCCATTAGATGAAAGAGAAGCAGAAGCTAAAGACCATATTTATATGCCAAAAGAGTTTATGAAAAACAAAGAAACAAGAAGAACATATAAAACAATTGTGGAGTATGTAAAAATGGTTCAAGAGATGAAATAATGTATAAAGTAGCAATTTTAGATGATGAAAAAAACTTTTTAGAAGAAATACATAATTGCTTACAAGAGTATGAAATGTTTGAAGTATCATATTTTCAAGAAGCAAAGTTGTTGATTGATGAAATTGATTATTTGGATGTTGTTTATATAGACTATGAGATGGAAAATATGACAGCATTTGAGTTTTTTAAAGAAACTCAAATGAGTAAATACATTAGAATCATCATTACTAAATATGATCATATTGTTTATAAAAGCATAGATTATGATATTTTTGATTTTATTAGAAAAAAGAAATTAAAAGAAGATATTCACAATAAGATGAATAGATTACTTAAAAAATTAGAATCAGATCACGATCGAATTATTGTAGAAAGTGGTAATCGAATTGTTGCGATATATTATGATGATATACAATATATACATACAGATAAAAATTATATTGTAATTCATGGAAGAGAGGAGTATAAAATACGCTCTACTTTCAAAGATTTTATTAAGAAGATAAAGAAAAATGATTTTATTACAATTTCTTATGGAATCCTTGTAAATATGAGATATGTTCAATACATTAATCTAAAAGAAATGATGGTGGTTTTAGAAAATGAAATACAACTACCTTTAAGTTATAAATATAAAAATTCTGTAAAAGAAGCTTATCAGGAATATAAAATACGATGAAATTATTTTTAGATATTATTTATGTTTTGATAGAAAATTTAATTTATGTGATGTATCTTGATTTATTCTTTAAAAATAGAGAAGAGGTAAAGTATAATAAAATATTCTTTATAGTATTTATGAGTTTTTTATCTTTAATGATGAATAAATATTTTGCTATAAGTTATGGAGGCATTATCTTATTGATTATAAGCTTAATATATATTCATCTTTTTTATGATGGTGACATTTATAATAAGATAATTAAACTTATTTTTGTGAATGTTAATATGTTGCTTATTAATGGATTGTGTATGTTTTTATTAAATCAACAATCACTATATTATATTGTTTATGCTTATGATGGATATTTAGGATATTTGATTACTTTTATTTCTAAGGGAATATGGTTGATAGAATATTTTTATTTAAAAAAGTATTTGAAGGAAGAGTTTCAATTAAATAAACATATTTGGTTTTTTGTTATGATAACACTTGTAGCTATTATTTTTTTAGATCTTTATACTTTTAATGAATATCTGATGAATCAAATGCGTTTATCATCGATTATTTGTTTGTATGTAGTTTCATTAATGATGATTGTATTGATTTATATATTATGTTCAGAAATGACGCAGTACTATCAACGTTTAATGAATCGAAAAATTCATGAACAAGCATTACAGTATGAAGAAACACTTGTGGAAATTGCTAATCAAAAAAGTAAAAAATATAACAAAATTATTCATGATTATAAAAAGCTTGTTAAAGATTTAAAAGAAAATCAGGAAATTGAACTTCAAGATATATCATTAGAAATACCGACAGAGGTTATTCACACAAACAACATTGTGTTAAATTATGTTTTTAATCGGTATACAGAAATCATGAAGGAACATCAGATTGATTTTTATGGAACTTATTCTGATCAAATTTATCAAGGTGTTTCTTCTTATGACTTAGCCACTATTTTAAAATTTTTATTGGATCATGCGATTGTTCTTAGTCAAGAAACAACACATAAAGCAATTCATTATACGATAGAAAGTCAAAGATATTATACAATTATTAAGATAAGATGCTTGATTGAAAATGGGATTGTCGTTGATCATCATTTTAAGAAGAATGAATATTTGATAGAAGAAATATGTAGAAAATATAATGGGAAAAAATTGTCAAAAATAGAAGATAATCAGTATATATTTGGATGTTATCTAGAAAATAGTGGCGATTTGCTATAAAATGTCGATTGTGCTATGATAAACGAGAATTAACCAACATATGGAGGATGATTATGAAACAAAACAAATTTATGCGATTTATGACATCCAGAGCACTTATTTTGACATTACAAGTTGTCGCATCTGGTGTCCTTTTATATTTTGTGTATTTAACAAAATTATTACCTGTTAAATACTTTGCTATTTTAGCTGCTGTTTTGGCAGCATTGGTTTTATTGTTTTGGATTATTATTCAAACAGGAAAGAAAAAAATTGTTGAAGGGAAAACAAGTAAAAGAACTATTATTTCTAAAGTGTTGAGTTTAATTGTTTCAATTGTTTTAGTAATTGGAAGTACTTTTGCTGCAAGAGGAAATACTTTCTTAAATAATGTACAAACAACAACTCAAAAATACGCTATCAATGTCATTGTTTTAAAAGATGGTGATTATGGAACAGCATCACTTGATGGTTTAAAAGGTGTTAATTTTGGTAGATCATATGAAAAAGAAAAAGCTACATTAAATAAAGCTTTAGCACAAATGGAAGAAACGATTGATACACAAAAGTATACGACATATGATACATATTCTCAATTAGCAGATGCTCTTTATAATAAAGAAGTAGATGCAATTGTTGTTGGAACACAATATAAATCAATGTTAGAGTTAAATCATGAAGGCTTTGATGAAGAAACAAGAATTGTAAAAACATATGAATTTGATAAAAAAGCAAAATCGGTAACAACAGCAGTAACAGATGTAACTGAAAAGCCATTTAATGTATATGTAACTGGAATCGATACATATGGTTCTGTATCAACAGTATCAAGAAGTGATGTTAACTTAATTGTTACTGTTAATCCAAAAACTAAACAAATCTTAATGACAAGTATTCCACGTGATTGTGAAATTGAACTTCATAAAAATGGTAAAATGGATAAATTGACACATACTGGTATCTATGGTGTTGAAGAGACTATTTCAACGATTGAAGACTTTTTAGATTTAGATGTTAACTATTATGCAAGAACAAACTTTAGTGGTATTACAAATATTATTGACGCATTAGGCGGAGTAACTGTTGATTCTGATTATGAATTTACAACAAGACATGGTAACTATCATATTGTAAAAGGTGAAAATGAATTAGATGGTGATAAAGGGCTATGTTTTGTAAGAGAAAGATATAATTTACCAAGTGGAGATTATGATCGAGGACGTAACCAACAAAAATTATTAAAAGCAATGTTGAATAAGGCAATGTCACCAAAGATTATTACTAATTTTCAAAGAATCTTAACAGCAATCGAAGGATGCTTTGAAACAAACATGTCTTCTGACGAAATTAAATCATTAATTAATATGCAACTAGATGATAATGCTGAATGGGATGTTTTCAATGTACAACTTGATGGAAAAGGGTATATGACAGATCAAACTTATTCAATGCATGGTACATCAATCTATGTTATGAAACCTTACGCATCATATGTTAAAAAGATTACTAAACTTATTGATTGTGTTGAAAACGGTGATAAGATAACTGAAAATGATGTAAAAGATTTAGGTGGAGAATAGTAGAAAATTTAGAATGGATCTTATGGATCTATTCTTTTTTTTTGAAAAAAAACCGAATTGCAAGCAGAAACTGGAAATAAGAGAAAATAGGAACTAATTTTTATAGA
>NZ_JAJDKA010000077.1:0-9584 GCF_020589945.1 Faecalibacillus sp. MSK20_93
GGTATTTACTTTTTCAATATGATTTTCTAAGACATCTTGAAATGTAACTTTATTATTTAAGATATCTTTAATATCTTCTATAGGTACATTGATATCTCTTAAAAACATGATTCGCTCTATTTTGTGAATATCTTCTTCACTATAGTTTCGATAACCATTTTCATCACGATATGGTTGAATCAATCCCATCTTTTCATAATATCTTAGTGTATAAGAACTGATTTTTAATTTTTCTTGAGCCTCTTTTATTTGCATAATTTTCACCTACTTTTTTAACTATCTGTTTTTACCATTTTTATGATAGATATTTTCAAAGAAATCATAAACACTTAATTCCTTTTGTTCAAAACAATCTAATATTTCATCACTAGTCACAATTTCTATATTTTTATTTCTTAATATTTGATAAGCAGCTTTAGGATTATTCCATTCTAAAAAACTTTTGCTTGAAGAATTTTTAAAATGAAATATATATTTTGGTAAATAATAATACATCGTCTTACTTGTTCCCATTCCTATTCCACCGTACTTAATTACTAATTTAATTTCTACATATTTTAAATCCTCCCAACTATAATTCTCCATAATAGTTGTTAAATCTTTCTTTAAAATTAGATAACTTAATTTTATATGTGATACTTTTTTTGCATCTAAAATAGAAATCTTATTATCTGTAAGTTCTATATACTTTTGTCGTGAGCACATATAAGAAATACTCACAATTGAAAGTAACATAACTAAAATCATTAATATTAAATAAATGAAAATATGATTCATAACAGTTTCCATTTCTAAAATATGCACCATTTGTAGATACTTAGTAACAGCAAATGCTAGAACTGGAGCAGTAATCAATGCACAAATAAATGTTCTAAAATACATATTCAAATCAAATTTAGTTCCAATAATCACCGTTTGATCTTTTTTAAAATAATCAAATACTTTCTTTAAATCTCTTTTTTTGACTTTTTTATCTCCTATTTGATTATCTTCAATTACTTGATCTAATAAAGGAATATTCTTTTCTTTTAAATCTTCACACATGTTTTTTATATATTGTAATGATTCTATTTCGGTATTTACTTTTTCAATATGATTTTCTAAGACATCTTGAAATGTAACTTTATTATTTAAGATATCTTTAATATCTTCTATAGGTACATTGATATCTCTTAAAAACATAATTCTTTCTATTTTGTGAATATCTTCTTCACTGTAATTTCGATAACCATTTTCATCACGATAAGGTTGAATGAGTCCCATCTTTTCATAATATCTTAGTGTATAAGAACTGATTTTTAGTTTTTCTTGAACCTCTTTTATTTGCATAATTTTCACCTACCTTCATTATTTCATACATTCAACTAAATAGCCATCATCCTTTAATAATTGGATAATTCCTTTTTTACCATAGAGATGTTTACATCCTACACCTATAAAATCATGTTTATTATTATGAATACCATCAGCTAAAGTATCTTTCATATGAATGTTTCTATTATATGCAAGTATATTCCAATACTTTTCATACTTTTCTTTATCACTATCATTTAATTGTTCTAACTGATTTAACAATAAATTTTGTTCATCTTCATAATATTGTGTATTACCACTATAATAAGCATCTAAATCTTCTTTAGCACTTTTTATTACCATTTCTTTATTTGCTAAATTATCTAATATCGTCTCTGAGTAATCCCCTGATAATTCAGTTAATAGCTTCATTTGAAATTCAATACCTTCTACTTCTTTAAAATTCTTTTTCTTTTGAGCATACTCATAAATATAATTATCAATTGCATTAAATTTACTTATATTTGCCTTATTCAATACTTCAGGGTCATTAATTACAAGTGAACTTATAACAAATACATTATAAAATGCATAGCCAGGTTTTCCTTTCAAACTTTTGTATTGTTTCATTAGATTTTCATATTTATCTTCTAGACCTAAATCACGAATTGAATTGTACGTATTGTATTTAGTGATTTCTTCTGTTTCTTTTGGCGATGGTTTCATATCACATTCCAAATAAATTGAATCACTTTCATCTAATGCCTTTTCTGTTACCTTATCCAAACTTTTAATAGGATACCTTCCTGGATGAAATGTTCCAAACAAATATGAATATCCTCCTTTTTGATCAGATACTTTGTAAAGAAACATACTTGTATCGATGATTCTTGTGTTTTCTTCTTTCTTTTGAGTCGTACACCCACCTGCCATCAATAAAACAATGATCATGACTAATTTCACACTCTTTTTCATTTTATTTCCCTTCTTTCTAACCAAAACATACACGTTAGAGTTACTATAAGGTCAATAAGTATTCTTTATTTTTTAAATATTCTTTTAAAATAATTTTTTCATTTTTAGTAAAACCTAAAATATCTATCGCCACATCAAAAGAAACATTTAGATTTTTCATAATATTATAAATAGCTCTGACATTATTCTGTCTTGTAACTTCTCTTGTCACTTTTCTGACTGTCTTTTCTTTAATATCCATTTCTATAGCTTGACTTAAATTACACATTATCTCTAATTCCTTATCTATTTCTTTATTATTTATGTATTTTTTTATTGATCTTTCTTTATACTTTGCACCCATTCGATAACTTAAGATGATGTGCATTAAAGTAAGAACTTCATTATGTTGTTTACATTCATTATTTGATCGATATCGATTTGAAATATAAATCCTGGATTTATAAATGTTTAGTTGGGAATTTATATTCATTAAAACAGTTCCATCATCATATTCTAAAGATTGGGTTATAAAATATAAATGATATACTTTATGTTTCTTTCTTTTATTTACATGTGCATCTTCTTTATAGTCTAAATTTAAATAGATATTGATTTGAATACATTCCTTTAAATTAAAATAACATCGTACATCTTGTTTATTATTTTTATCTCTTTTCTTTGAGTAAATATATTCTTCTAATGAAGACATTTTAATACCATAAATATGTTTACTTATTTCTTCAATTGTCATTTTCTTTGCTTCTTCTACATATTCTTGAATAATTCTTGATAGAATTTCTTTATGACAAATAATTCTTTGACAACAATAATCATACATACATTTTTTATTTTGAATCCCATTCATATTTTTATCCTCCACAATATATATTCGTCATGTTGTCTCCTTTTTTCTTCAAAAAACAAAAAAAGACCAAATATTTCTATTTGATCTTTCATAAATTATTTATTTTTTAAATCAGATTCATCAAATGCTTTAGAAATAGCACCACCTGGAGCAACCATTGGGAAAACTTTATCATCTTTACCAATCATTACTTCAATTAAAACAGGTCCATTTGTATCTAAAGCTTCTTTAATAGCTGGAGCAACTTCTTCTTTAGTAGAAACACGAATTGCTTTACATCCTAATCCTTCAGCAACTTTACAGAAATCAACTTTATCATCTAAAATCGTATTACTATAACGTTTACCATAGAATAATGTTTGCCATTGTCTTACCATTCCTAATACCTTATTGTTGATAACAACTTGAATAATAGGCACATTGTAACGACTTGCTGTAGCAAGTTCATTCATATTCATTCTGAAGCATCCATCACCAGCAATATTGAATACCGGGAAATCAGGATTTCCATATTTAGCACCAATTGCAGCACCTAAACCAAATCCCATTGTTCCAGCTCCACCTGAAGTAATTAATTGACGTGGACGTCGATAATGATAATATTGAGCAGCCCACATTTGATGTTGCCCAACATCTGTACAAATAATCGCATTACTATCTGTTAAATAATCAATTTGTTCAAGGACATAAGGTCCTGTAAGAGTAGAATCATCATAGTTAAGTGGATAACGATCTTTTAAATCACGAATTTGTTTTAACCATTGTGGATGATTTTGTCTTTCTAACTTATTATTTAATTCATTTAAAATACATTTAGCATCACCAATAATACCTAAATCAACTTGAATATTTTTATTGATTTCAGCGGCATCTACATCAATGTGAATAATTTTAGCATTAGAAGCAAATGTTTGAGTATTACCAGTAACACGATCAGAGAAACGTGCACCAACTGTAATTAATAAATCACATTGGCTTACCCCAAAGTTACTTGCTTTTGTTCCATGCATTCCAAGCATTCCTGTATAACGAGGTCTTGTATTATCAAAAGCCCCTTTACCCATTAATGTTTCACAAACAGGTGCATCAATTTTTTCTGCAAATTCTTTTAATTCTTGACTTGCACCAGATGAAATAACACCACCACCAGCAAAGATAAATGGTTTTTCACTTTCTTTGATTATTTCAATTGCTTGATCTAAATCTTCAACAGTATATGTTTCAGTTTTAGGTTCAATAGCTTTTGGTTGAAGTGGTTCAAATTCCATCTTTTCTGCAGTAACGTTTTTAGTAACGTCTACTAAGACAGGTCCAGGTCTACCTTCTTTTGCAATATAGAATGCTTTACGAATTGTAGGCACTAAATCTTTAATATCTTTAACGATAAAATTATGTTTTGTAATTGGCATTGTCACACCAGTAATATCAATTTCTTGGAAACTGTCACGCCCTAAGATTTCAACACCAACATTTGCAGTAATAGCAACAAGTGGTGTTGAATCCATATAAGCCGTCGCAATTCCAGTAACAAGGTTTGTTGCCCCTGGTCCTGAAGTAGCCATACAAACACCAACTTTTCCTGTTGCTCTTGCATAACCATCAGCGGCATGAGAAGCACCTTGTTCATGAGAGGTCAAAACATGATTGATTTTATCTTGATAACGATAAAGTGCATCATAGACGTTAAGAATAGTTCCTCCCGGATAACCAAACACTGTATCGACACCTTGTTCAATTAAACATTCACATATAATTTCTGAACCAGTTAACATCATTTTGTTTTTCCTCCTTTTATTTTTTTTCTTCTGGTGCTTGTAATACAGCACCTTTATCTGCAGATGTTACTAAAGAAGCATATCTTACTAAGTAACCTTTTTTAATACGAGGTTCTCTTGGTTGCCATTTAGCTTTTCTTGCAGACATTTCTTCATCACTAACACGTACATTCATTGAATGATTTGTAATATCAATATCAATAATATCTCCTTCTTCAATGAAAGCAATTGGTCCACCTAAAGCAGCTTCAGGTGCTACGTGCCCAATTGAAGCTCCACGAGTAGCTCCAGAGAAACGACCATCTGTAATTAAAGCAACATCTTTATCTAAGCCCATACCAGCGATTTCTGAAGTTGGTGATAACATTTCACGCATTCCAGGTCCACCTTTAGGTCCTTCATAACGAATAACAACAACATCACCTTTAACAATTTTTCCTTCACGGATAGCAACAATGGCATCATCTTCACAATCAAAGACACGAGCAGGTCCGGTATGTACCATCATTTCTTTAGCAACTGCTGATTGTTTAACAACGGCACCATTTGGACAAATATTTCCTTTTAAAACAGCGATACCACCATAAGGTGAATATGGATTTTCCACTGGACGAATGATTTCAGGATCTAAGTTAACACATCCTTCAATATTTTCAGCTACTGTTTTCCCAGTAACAGTTAATAGATCAGTTGATAATAAACCTAATTTATTAATTTCATTCATAACTGCATAAATTCCACCAGCTTCATTTAAATCTTCCATAAATGTATCACCAGCTGGAGCTAAATGACATAAGTTAGGTGTTTTCTTAGAAATTTCATTCGCAATTTCAAGATTTAAAGTAACTCCTGCTTCATGAGCAATAGCTGGTAAATGAAGCATTGAGTTTGTTGAACATCCTAGTGCCATATCCATTGTTAGAGCATTGATAAATGCTTTTTCAGTCATAATATCACGAGGACGAATATCTTTTTTAATAAGTTCTACGATTTGCATACCTGCATGTTTTGCAAGTCTAATTCTTTCTGAATAAACTGCTGGAATTGTTCCGTTTCCACGAAGAGCCATTCCTAAAACTTCAGTTAAACAGTTCATTGAGTTTGCTGTATACATACCTGAACATGAACCACAAGTTGGACATGCTTTTTGTTCAAATTCATGAAGTTTATCTTCTGTCATATTCCCTGCATTGAATTGTCCTACAGCTTCAAATAATGAAGATAAACATGTTCTTTTACCATCCATTTTACGACCAGCTAACATTGGTCCACCAGAAACAAAGATTGTTGGAACATTGACTCTGGCAGCAGCCATTAATAATCCTGGTACATTTTTATCACAGTTAGGAATCATAACTAAACCATCAAATTGATGTGCTTCAGCCATGGCTTCTGTACTATCAGCAATTAATTCACGTGTAACAAGTGAATATTTCATACCTGTATGGTTCATGGCAATACCATCACATACAGCGATTGCTGGAATTTCTACGGGTACTCCACCAGCAAGATAGATTCCTTTTTTTACAGCTTCACAAATTTTATCTAAGTTCATATGTCCTGGAACAATTTCATTGAAAGAATTGACAACCCCAATTAATGGTCTTTCTAATTCTTCATCTGTATACCCAGCGGCATTAAATAATGATCGATGAGGAGCTCTTTCAGTTCCTTTTTTTACAAAATCACTTTTCATCCCTATATCCTCCTATAAATGACTTACAATAAGGTCTCCCATTTCACGAGTACCTACTAATGTTTTACCTTCAGACATGATATCTGTTGTACGATATCCTTCTTTTAATACTTTTTCAATAGCATCTTCCACATCTTTTGCTTCTTGATCTAAATCAAAAGAATAACGAAGCATCATTGCTGCTGATAAAATAGTTGCAATTGGATTAGCAATATTTTGTCCAGCAATATCTGGTGCACTACCATGACTTGGTTCATACATACCAAAACTATCTTCTCTTAAAGAAGCACTTGATAACATTCCAATTGAACCAGTAACCATACTTGCTTCATCTGATAAAATATCACCAAACATATTTTCAGTTAAAATAACATCAAATTGTTTTGGATCTCTTACAAGTTGCATTGCACAGTTATCTACTAACATATGTTCTAAAGTAACTTCAGGATATTCTTTAGCAACTTCTTCAACAACTTTACGCCATAAACGAGAAGTATCTAAAACATTTGCTTTATCCACACTTGTTACTTTTTTATTTCTTTTCATTGCAATATCAAATCCACGTTTAGCAATACGACGAATTTCACTTTCACTATAACTCATTGAATCACGAGCAACCATTTGATCTCCTTCTTTTTCAGTAGAACGTTCACCGAAATAAAGACCACCAGTTAATTCACGCATGATCATCATATCAAATCCACCTGCAGTTAATTCTTCTTTAAGTGGACAAGCCCCTTTTAATTCATCATATAAATAAGCAGGACGTAAATTTGCGAATAACCCTAATTCTTTTCTAATTTTTAATAAACCTGCTTCTGGTCTTAATGATGGTTCTAATTTATACCATGGTGAAGTTGTCGTATTTCCACCAATAGCCCCTAATAAAACACTATCACTTTTTTTAGCAATTTTTAAAGCTTCATCACTTAACGGCACACCATAAGTATCGATTGAACAACCACCCATTAAGATTTCTGTATAATTAAATTTATGATTGTATTTTTTAGCAACAGCATCTAAAACTTTCATCGCTTCTGTAACGATTTCAGGCCCGATTCCATCACCTTTAATAACCGCTATATTCTTTTCCATTTTTTATCCCCTATTTTTTAGAATTTACATAATTTACTAAACCATCAGCATCAATCATTTTTTGTAAGAATTCTGGGAATGGTTGACTTTGGTAAGTTTCATTTTTTGTTTTATTTGTGATTACACCTGTTGAAAAATCAACTTCTACTTCGTCACCTTTTTCAATTTTATCAGCTGCTTCTTCACATTCCATAATTGGAAAACCAATATTAATTGAATTACGATAGAAAATACGCGCAAAGCTTTTTGCGATAACACATTTAACCCCAGCAGTTTTTAAACAAAGAGGTGCATGTTCTCTTGAAGAACCACAACCAAAGTTTTGACCTGCTACAATGATATCTCCTTTTTCTACAGTTGAAGCAAAAGTAGGATCAATATCCACCATAGCATGACTTGCAAGTTCTTTTGCATCAAATGAATTTAAATAACGTGCAGGAATAATTACATCTGTATCTACATTATCTTTATATTTATAAATTTTCATTATTCTTTACCTACCTTTTCAGGATTTGCGATATATCCAGCAATCGCACTTGCTGCAGCAACTTGTGGAGAAGCTAAATAAATAAGTGCTTCTGTATCTCCCATACGACCTACGAAGTTACGGTTTGTTGTTGAAACACATTTTTCACCTTTAGCCATAACACCCATATGACCACCCATACATGGTCCACAACTTGGTGTATTGAATGCACATCCAGCTTCTACAAAGATTTCAGCTAAACCTTTTTGAATACATTGTAAGAAGATTTTTTGTGTTGCTGGTACGACCATCACACGTACATTGTCTGCAACTTTTTTACCTTTTAAAATTGCTGCTGCTTTTTCTAAATCAGATAAACGTCCATTTGTACATGATCCAATAACGACTTGATCAATATAGATTTTATCCATTTCTTCAATTTCATCAATTGTATGTCCATTTCCTGGCAAATGAGGAAATGCAACAGTTGGTCTTACTTCACTTAAATTGATTTCTACCACTTGTTCATATTCAGCATCTTCATCAGCTTCAAAGACTTCATAAGGCTTTTTAGAATGTTTTTCAATATAAGCAATTGTTTGATCATCAACAGGGAAAATACCATTTTTAGCTCCTGCTTCAATGGCCATATTACAAATTGTAAAACGATCATCCATTGTTAAATATTGAATACCGTCTCCAACAAATTCCATTGATTTATATAAAGCCCCATCAACACCAATTTTATCAATAATATGTAAAATAACATCTTTCCCACTAACATATTCACTTGGTTTACCAGTAATCACAAATTTAATAGCACTTGGTACTTTAAACCATAATTCACCAGTTGCCATTCCAGTAGCGATATCTGTTGTTCCTACACCTGTAGAAAAAGCTCCTAATGCCCCATAAGTACATGTATGACTGTCTGCCCCAATAATACATTCACCAGCCACAACGATTCCTTTTTCTGGTAAGATAGCATGTTCTACACCACATTTACCTTGTTCCATACGATGTGTTAAACATTGTTTGTTTGTAAAATCCAAAATTGCTTTTGAATTTTCTGCAGATTTAATATCTTTATTTGGTGTAAAGTGATCTGGCACTAAAACCACTTTATCTTTATCAAAGACTTTATCTGCCATTTTATCAAAAATTGGTAATGCCATAGGCCCTGTAATATCATTTGCCATTACAACATCCAATTTTGCTTCAATTAATTGTCCCGCTTCAACATGATCTAATCCCGCATGCTTTGCTAAGATCTTTTGTGTCATTGTCATTGCCATTTTTTAAATTCCCCCTTCATTTTTAACCTTAGTAGGTTGTCATTAGAAAGTCATGACTTTCCAATGACAACACACTAAAGTGTGTTGATTAGTTATTAATTAATTTATCTTCATCAGACCAAGAATATAATTTTCTGATTTC
>NZ_JAJDKA010000078.1:0-9466 GCF_020589945.1 Faecalibacillus sp. MSK20_93
AATATTTTAGAGGGAATACTGATTCCACATCAATATCCCCCTTAATAATTTAGAGCGAATTTCGCTAAAGCACTCGATTATTTAGAGCGCCTTTTAAATGAGAATCACTTTTTTCTTAGTATATTATGATATAACTTTATCCATTATTCTTTCTTTTCTTTAAATCTTCCTGATATAACAAAATGTATTTGTTCTGCAATCTTAAATTCTATTTTAAAATGATCATCTTCTTGCCCATAATATAAATCCACAATACTCTCTGGAGCAATTTCCTTTTGATAGTGCATTGTCATTTCTCCAATAAAATATTTTTCTAATACGTTTTGAGGAAGAAGATCCATGACCCATTCAAGATATCTTGCATTATTCATATGCTTATTTAAATCAATATCACTATACATGACTTCTCTTGTTTGAACTTTTTGAGTCTCTATATCTAAAAGCGACTCGTATTTTTCTACAAAACTCGAATATTCTTCACATTCAGGAATTGTAATTCCTACTTTTTGTGGTCTGACAATTCTTCTTTTTTCAATATCTATTAATGTCCAAATAGAATAAATGCCTCCTACAACTTCATCATTGATTTTTAAATCATAGGTTCTAAAATATTGAATTTTTCTTTCCCCTTTAGCACGGGTAGAAACTATCAGTTCCTCTCCTACTAATAGTGGTCTTTTTAATTTAACTGTTTGCTTAACTAATACCCAACCATATTTTCCATTAAAATTTTCCTTCCACAAACCTATTTCCATCGCATTTTTAGTTGCAAGATTAGAAAGCTTTGATAATAAATCCGCATATTTATATTCACCATAATAATCGGCGTTTTGGTATTCTATTTCATATCGTTCACATGTTTCACTATTTTTCATTTTTTTTCTCCAAAATGTTTATTTTTTATTAAATTAATAATAATATATTTATAATCAAAAGGAAAGGCTGGAAAATATATGAAAAAAATAAATAAGAAAAAAATATTCTTTGTTTCAATCACTTTCTTAATAACACTATGTTTACTTTTTTATTTTATATTTTCTTATTATTCTACTCCTATCCAACCTAGAACAATACATAAAAAAAATAAAAAAAACACATCCTACCCTACTGTTTCCTTTGTTGCAGTAGGAGACAATATTATCCATGAAAATGTTTATCAATATGCCTTAAAACAGGGAAATGATACAACTTATAATTTTAAACCTTGTTATCAAAATATAAAAAAATATATTTCTGATCATGATTTAGCTTATATTAATCAAGAAACTTTGATTGCTGGTGATTCTTATGGAATTAAAGGTTATCCTAATTTTAATTCTCCTGAATCTTTAATTGATGATCTACAAGATACAGGATTTAATATGGTTTCTAGTGCTACAAATCATTCCATGGATCTAGGAAAAAATGCTTTGATATCATCTGCACATATTTGGAAACAACATTCCGATATTCTCTTTTCTGGGCTATATGAAAATCAAGAAGACCGGCAAACAATAAGAGTCATTGAAAAAAACGGAATTCGTTTTAGTCTTTTAGCTTATACTTTTGGTGTTAATGAAACAACCAACTATAAATCTATTCAAAAACAATTAAAAACGTATCCTTATATATTAGGACAATTAAATAAGGAACAAATTAAAGAAGATGTAAACAACGCTAAAGCTCAAAGTGATGTAGTTATTGTAGCTGTTCATTGGGGGAAAGAAGGACATAGTGAATTATCTGATTTACAACAAGAATATGCTCATTATTTTGCTGATTTAGGTGTTGATGTTGTAATTGGAAATCATCCTCATTTAATTCAACCTATTGAAAAAATCAATCATACACTTGTTATTTATTCTTTAGGTAATTTTTTAAGTACGATGAAAGATGTTTATAATCAGTTAGAAGGAATGGTATGTTTTGATTTTGTTAAAAAAGAAGATGAAATCAGTATTGAAAATATTCAATATGTTCCTCTTGTCAATCATTATAATGATAATGTTGTAACTATTTATTCACTTAAAGAATATACTTCTACTCTTGCTAGTCAACATAGTATTTTAAAAGATCAAGCTGATATCATTAAAGAATTCAAAAATTATGTTAAACAAATGATTAGTAATGATGATATTGATATAGAAATGTGAGGTTTATATGAAGAAAAGAATAAGTCTATTAATATTAATAATCTGTATGGTTGGTGGTATTGGTTTTTTCTTTCCTAAAAAGAATACTCAGGAAGTAAAAATGGTAAAAAAGAAACAAACACCTGAAATAAGTTTTTATCATCAAGAATATAAAGAAAGATATGATACCTACCAAAAAGCACACCAAGTTCTAAGTAAAAAAGAAGTTATTACACTTGTAAATATGAATCGTGATTTTGATTTTTATGGAAAAATCATCAAACAAGAACATCCTAATGATTTAAATACAATTGTTAATAAATATTATCAATTAGATGAAACCTATGAACCGAGTGATCTTGTTGAAATAAATACAAACGCAGGTACTTATGGAAGTTCTTATAGTAAACATACTGCTAGAAAAGTGGTTTATGATGATTTTCAAGCTTTAAAACAAGCTTGTATAAATAAAGGTTTTGAACTGTATGTGACTTCAGGCTATCGTTCAACAGTTTGGCAAAAAGAAATTTATAACCATATGGTAGAAACTTATAGTGTAGAAAGAGCAGATGAAACTTGTTCACGTCCCGGCCATAGTGAACATACAACGGGGTTAGGCTTAGATATTGCTTTAGATCAATATAAATATGAAGAAGTCGAAAATCACCCTCAATATTCTTGGTTTTTAAGTCAACTAAGTAATTATGGTTTTATCTTACGTTATCCAAAAGATAAAGAGGAACTAACAGGGTATAGTTATGAATCTTGGCACATTCGTTATGTAGGAAAAGACCTAGCCCAAAAAATAGAAAAAAGTGGTCTAACTTTTGATGAATATTATGCTAGAAACTATTAGAAGATAGCAAAGCTATCTTCTATGTTTCCAATATTCAGTTACAGGAACTTTAGGATTGCTTTCATCCCAAGGCATCTCATGTCTTTCAAAATAACCAATGACGTGTTTATTAGAATCTCTAACAGGTACAAAGAATTCTCTTTCACCTGTTTTAGTATTATAAGTTTCAAACATTTCATCTTCACCAGCATCGGCTCTTTTTAAAAATTCTTCAATTTTAACTTTAGAGTTTTCACTATGACAATTAAATAAACTTTGATTGATTTTTACACGCTCACCATATCTTTCTTTAGCTGTTTTATTCATATAGCGCACAATATGTTGTCGATCAACAAAAACAATTTCATAACTATAAGCATCTAAAATACTTTCTAATATTTCCTTTGTAATTTCCATTGTGTTCTCCTTTTTTATCATTGTAACATATTTGCCTTATTAATAGGTATTTTTCCTACTATACTATTTTTGTTTTTTCTTGTATAATAATAAGGTAATTATTTAAAGGAGCGTCTTTTATGGGAGATTTAAAATATTTATTACCTATTTTAGTAGCTGTTATTTTAGTGTGGATTACTTATCTTGTCATTAATTTCGTAGCTACAATTATTAAAACAAAGAAGAAAGATGATACCATGGTTTGTGGTTTAAACATGCAAGGAAAAATATTCTATGCAATCATTATTGTTATTTATTTAGTAATGCTTGTTTATTGTATTTATTACATGATTACGCATTTATTAAGTGGCGATGTTGATAGTGTTTATTTACCATTAAATGCTTTCACAATTTATTCTTTTGTTTTCTATTTAATGATTCAATGGATTATTTTCTTTGGACAAAAACAAGTTTTAATTGGTCGTGTTTTATTTGATTATAGAAAAATTAAAAGAGTCACTTATCCAAAGAAAACAAAATTACGTTTTACTTATGGACAAAAGACATTAGAAACATATATTCGCTTTATCGATGATTCTATTCTTAAAAAATCATTACAAAGAACAAGATAAAAAGCAATTTCGGTCGAAATTGCTTTTTTATTTGATGGGAATCCAAATATTATGATAATTAAAATATTCTTCTTCTGGTTTCCACATTGAAACCACTTGAGAAATCACATCTCCTGCGAGTTGGAGATTATTTTTTTCCATATAATCAAAGGCGGGCTGTAAAACCTCATATGTCAGTATTTGACTCGAACGAGAAGGAACGCACATATAAAGACATAACTGTTCAGGATAGTAATGAACATATTCACTTTCTTTGATATCAAGTACTCCCGCAAATTCTTCCTCTACCCCTATTCCATAGTAGAATTCCTTATTTTCATTTTCAATATGTTCTTTAGGAAAAAGCGCCGTAGAAAAAACAAATGGTATTTTTTGACAAAATTCTTTAAGTTCTTCACGTTCTTCTTTCTTTAAATCTATCGTATAACATTTTTGTGTATCAATACGATAGATTCCTGGTCTTTTTTGTAAAGTAAAGTTTAAGTTTTCACTTCGACTAATGAGTTTTCGATTGGTACGTAGTCTTTTTAATAAATTCATTTGATAAATAATATTCTTTTGAATGATTTGTTCTTGTTCTTCTAATAAATCATCAATTTCTTCTAAAGACTTACTTTGGAGTATTCCCGCTGTTTCTTCAATTGATAATCCAAAGCCAAGATAACAACGTGCACGAATCAGCATATGAAGATCCCAAGTTGTATAATAGCGATATCCTGTTTCTTGATCATGGATGGGCGCAATGATTCCTTTTCTTTCATAATAACGAATTGTTTCAGCTGTAATTCCTAGTATTTTAGCAAGTTCTCCTATTGTATAAGTATTGTACATAATCCCCCAACCTTCAAATTGTTTTAAAGTTTTCACCAAATTATAACATATTTTCCTCTTTTTTGACCTTATTTGATACTTTTTTACCCCCTTGACTCTCAAACGATTTGAGAGTTTAAAATGACTTTGTTAAAAAAATAACATGTGATGTTAAATAAATAACAAAGGGAGAGAAAAATTATGGAAGAAAAAAAAGTTGTTCTTATTACAGGTGGAGCAATGGGACAAGGTCGTGCTCATGCCTACAAATATGCTGAAAACGGATTTAATGTTGTTTTGGCTGATATGTTAGATCCCTCTCATGAAGCATTTAAAGAAACAATTGCAAATTGTGAAGCAAAAGGAGCAAAAGTTTTAGCTAAAAAAGCAAACATTACTTCTACTGAAGATATGGAAGCATTATTTGCTTCGGCATGGGAAACATTTGGTCGTTTAGATGTTGTGATTGCTAATGCTGGTGTTATTAACTTCGGTTATACTTGGGAATTAACTGATGAACAAGTTGAAAAAGTAATGGATATTAACTTAATTGGTACTTGGCGTACTGATAAATATGCTGCTCAATATATGTTAAAACAAGGATTTGGTCGTATTATTAATATTTCATCAACTTCTGGTTTATATGGTACTCCTCAATTAGCTACTTATTGTATGAGTAAATGGGGTATTTTAGGATTAACTAAAACGCTTGCTAAAGAAGTGGGTTCTAAAGGAATTATTGTTAATGCTTTATGTCCTACTAAAGTTAAAACTCCAATGTGTGAAACAATGGATTATGTTAAATTCATTAATGATTTAACTGGTAAAGATTTCAAATCTGTTGAAGAAATGTATGCAGGAGTTCCATTCCTTGAAGTAGAAGATATCGCTAGTATGGTTTACTGGTTAGGAACTAGTAGAGAAGCTGGTAAATTTAATGGACAAGGTGTACCACTTGATTTAGGTACTTTACAATAATAAAGGGAGAAAAGAGAATATGAAAATTACAAAAGCAACACGTTGGCGTGTTTTTGCAGGAGTTTGGATTCAAAGTTTATTCACTTCTGCCACTGCCTTCTTTAGTTTATTCTGTTTGCCATTTTGTAATCAATTTGGATGGAGTAATTCAGATTTTTCAATGGCATACACAATTTATATGTTTATCTACTGTGCAGTAGGTTTCCTTGGTGGTATTTTAGCTGAAAAATTACAACCAAGAGTAGCTATTTATATTGGTTTAGTTTTATTTGCTGGAGGATGGATCTTAACTGGTTTTGCTTCATCTATTCCATTCTTATATATTGCTTATGGTGTCATTGCTGGTGCTGGTGCTGGAACAATTTATCCTGCATGTTTACCAACAGCATTAAAATGGTTCCCAGATAAAAGTGGTTCTATCTCTGGTTTAGTTCAAGCTGGAGCTGCTTGTGGACCTTTCATTATGTCACCTATCGCTCAAATGTTAATTGATAACTTTGGAGCACCAATGGCTTGTAAAATTTTAGGTGTTGTATTCTTAATCGGTGTTGGAGCTGTTGCTTGGATGATTGTTCCTTGTCCTGATGGATGGACTCCTAAAGGTTGGGTACCAAGTGCACAACAAAACAAAGAATTACATACAAAAGATTATAATATTCCTCAAATGGTTAAAACTCCAATCTTCTGGGTATTATTAGTAATGTTTATTTTCGCTAATGCTGCTGGAACAATGATGGTTTCTGCAACATCACCAATTGCACAAACTCAAATTAGTTTATCAGCGATGGATGCGGCTTTATGTGTAAGTTTAATGACTTTATTTAATATGTTTGGTCGTTTATCATTTGGTGTTATTTATGATAAGTTAAAAGGATGGAATTCTTTAATTCTTGTCTTGATTTTAAATGGTATTTCAATGCTTATGCTAACAGTAGCTCATTCATTTGCATACTTTGTCGCATGCATTGCTTTAGTTGGTTTCTCATTTGGTGGATTACTTGTTGTTTTCGCACCAATGGTTAAAACAATCTTTGGTTCTAAATATTATAATAGAAACTATGGTTTGATCTTTATTGGTTATGGTATTGGGGCTTTCGTTGGTCCTAAGATTTCCGCAAGTTTCTTTGATGCTACAGGATCTTATGTGATGGGATTCATTGGTTCAGCTATTCTTGCTGCAGTTGCTGTTTTATTAGTCGTTGTGGCTAAAAAACTTGCTAACAAAATGTTAAATGCTTAATTTTAAGGGGTGAAAAATTTCACCCCTTTATTTTATACTTTCCTTTACCTTCTTTAATCATTTTTCCTTCATCACAAAGCTTCTTTAAGATTCTTTGTAATTGTCTTCGACTACAATGAAGATAATTTGTGGCTTCTTCAATGCTTTTTAATGAACCATAACAATAATATTTCAAATAATATAAAAAACGTTCTTCAATACTTTGATAAACAAATTGATTGGTTGATGATTGTTTTAATTTAGAAGCGATTGAATTTAAAAGTGTATGTAGAAATTTTATATCTTGATTAAGCTTTTCTTTATTATCTTTTAAAGATAGCGCCAACGTTTTGACCTTTATTTTTGCTTCCGCAAAAAACATCGGATTTAAATCATCAACAAATTCCATATCACCTAAAATACATAATTCTTCACTTTGAGAAACTACAGTTTGTCTTCCCTCTTGATCAATAAAAGAAATCAATAACGTTCCTTCTAATACAAATTGAATATATTGTGTTTTTTCTAAAGGATTGATCATTGTTTCATCTTCTTCATATTCAATCCCTATAAATTCATATTCCTTAGAAAAATAATTGTCTATTTTATATTCTTCTTTTACTTTATTTATTAAATTTTTATCATAGATCTTTTCCATACCTCTATTGTGTCACATGTCACAATAATTGACAAATCATTTTGTTATACTTCCCTAGAAAGAGAGATATTTGTATGAATAATAATGATTTATTTGAAAAAGCGCCTATATCTAAAGCATACTTTAAACTTGCTTTACCCGTTGTATTAAGCATGGTTATTTCTTTAGTCTATAAAGACACAAAATACAAATCTTGTTGCTGGTGTTTCTTTATGTGCGCCTATTTTTACTTTAATGATAGCTTTAGGAGACATCTTTGGTATTGGAAGTAGCTCTGTTATTTCTCGTTTATTTGGACAAAAACAAGATGAAGAAGGAAAGAACGTCAGTGGTTTTTGTTTCTATGGAGCTATTGTTTGTGGTATCTTAGTTTCTCTTATTATGATGATTGCTAGAAAACCAATTTTAACAATCCTTGGAACAAATCAAGCAACACTTCCTTATGCCAACCAATATTATACTTATATGGCTTTAGGAGCAACTTTAATTATCGTTTCCTTGACTCCTAGTAATCTCATGAGAACAGAAGGATTAGCTACAGAATCAATGATTGGAACAATTACTGGTTCAATTATCAATATGATTTTAGATCCTATTTTTATTCTCTATTTAAACATGGGAGCTGGTGGTGCAGCTATCGCAACCATTATTGGTTATTTTGCATCTGACCTTGTTTTTATTTATCTTACTTTAAAGAAAAGTAAGAAATTATCAATTTCTTTAAAACATACACATGTTACTAAAAATGAAGTCATTTCTATTTTTACAATTGGTATTCCCGCCTCTATTACAAATTTAATGTCTAGCTTTGCGATGGCGATGACAAACAATTATTTAGTTACTTATGGAAATGACAAAGTAGCAGCTATGGGAATTGTTTTAAAAATCAATATGATTGTTTTACTTGTCATGATTGGTTTTGCTTTTGGTGCACAACCTTTACTTGGATATAATTATGGTGCACATAATACTAAACGTTTAAAAGAAATTATTAAGTTTGATTTATTTGTAGAAATTACTTTTGCAGTTATTACATCTATTATCTTAGCTTTATTTACATCATCATTTATTAAAATATTTATGAATGATCCTTCTATTATTCAAGCTGGAACATTGATGTTAAGATTTTTGCTTTTATCTTCTCCTTGTGTAGGGATTATTCTTGTCTTTACAACTTTATTTCAATCAGAAGGAAAAGCACTTCCTGCATTATTACTTTCAATAGGTAGACAAGGTATTGTTTTTGCAATTTTTCTTCTTCTTTTATCAAATATTTTTGGATATTATGGTATTATTAGTAGTCAAATGATTGCGGATATTATCACTGCAATCATTGCACTTATTTTATATAAAATATATAAATAACAAAAAGATGTCTTGTACTATATAAGACATCTCTTTATTTTAAAATACTTATAATCTTTTCAATTTGATTTTTTGTAAGTACTTGATTCCTTCTTAAATGTAAAATATCATCTATTTCATTTTTATCATTAACAGTATATTCGCTTTCTACTGGACTATTCATATTTACAAATAAAACATAACCTTCTATCCATAAATCAACACCATAATACTTCAAATATTCCTTTAACAAATATATTTCTCTTTTTAGTTGTTTAATAGGATTTCTTATTTCTTTTATATATTCTTTGTTTCCTCTACTTATTTTATACTTATTCCAATATTGATCATCTTCATTTCCCACAAGTTTGCCACTAAAATTCTTTACGTGAACTACCCCGACTTACACTTCGTTTAGAAGTCGGAGCTTCTTGCTTCAACCACTACAGCCTCTAATGACAATACATTATAGGTCTTACACAG
>NZ_JAJDKA010000079.1:0-9356 GCF_020589945.1 Faecalibacillus sp. MSK20_93
TCCTATTATTATATAGACAATTTTTTGATCTTTTTCTTTTTATTTTTTAAAAAAAAGTAAAAAAAAAATAACGAAATAAAAATTTCGTTATATCAAATAAATGCTCAATGCAATTAAAAAACCACAAAGAACATCACTTATAAAATGAACAGCACAAATGATTCTTGATAGCCCTACAATACATGCAATAATTAAAGCAATGATTCCTAAATGAATGTTAATATTCAATAAGGCAAATGCAATCGCAAAAGCACTTACTGTATGACGACTAGGAAAAGATTCTCCTGTTTTATGACCTACAAGTGGTTCAATATTAAATGTCATACAAGGACGTGGACGATTATAGAGTTTTCTAATAAGTGTTACAATCAAAAAAGAACTTAATGGTTTAATGATTGTCAATAATAGCTTTGATGAATGATTAATAAATAATATGAGAAGTGTTAAAGCATAAAGTGCGGCTGTAAGATAAGGGGTTATTTTAGCTATTACAACGCATATTTTGTCTAAATGATGTTGACGGATGTAATTGAGATTGTTTTGATAAAATTTTTCCATTATTTTAAGATAAAGACTGTTTCTCCTTTATTAAGTGTCAGTATTTTTCTTTCAATTCTTGGATGTGAATATTTTTTTCTAACATAATTTAAAAGAATAGAAGAAGAATATCCATGAACAATTGTCACTTCTTTAACAAGAATTGAAGTTCCTTTTAAAAAATGATCTAGTTTTACTTTAGCTTCACTTTGACTACATCCGTGCAAATCTATTGTTGATAACATCCAATCACCTCTTTGCTATTATAAAATAAATTTAAATGAAAAAAAATGACAAAACGAAAATATTGCTTTTATGGGTATTTTTCATTACAATAAAGAGGTAAAAAAAGAGGAGTGAAAAAGATGGCATTAACAGCAGGTATTGTAGGATTACCAAATGTTGGTAAGTCAACATTATTTAACGCAATTACAAATGCGCAAGTAGAAGCAGCAAACTATCCGTTTGCGACAATTGATCCAAATGTAGGTGTCGTAGAAGTACCAGACTATCGTTTAGATAAATTAACAGAAATGATTGAACCTAAAAAGACAGTTCCAACAACTTTTGAATTTACGGATATTGCAGGTCTTGTAAGAGGTGCAAGTAGAGGAGAAGGATTAGGTAATAAATTTTTAGGAAATATCAGAGAAACGGATGCAATTTGTGAGGTTGTAAGATGTTTTAGAGATAAGGATGTAACACATGTTGATGGTGATGTAGATCCTATTAGAGATATTGAAACAATTAATTTAGAATTGATCATGGCTGATTTAGAAACAGTTGAAAAACGTATTGGACGTTTAGAAAAGAAAGCTAAATCAGGTGATAAAGAAGCTAAAGCTGAAATGAGTGTTTTAGAAAAATTAAAACCAACATTAGAAGCAAATAAACCAGCAAGAAGTATTGAATTTGATAAAGAAGAAATGTTAATTGTCAAACAATATACTTTACTTACAATGAAACCATTAATCTATGTAGCTAACTTAGGTGAAGAAGATTTAGAAGATCCAATGCAAAATCCATATTATGTTCAAGTTTTAGAATTTGCGAAAGAAGAAGGTAGCGACGTTGTTCCTATTTGTGCAAAAATTGAAGCTGAATTAGTAGGAATGGATAAAGAAGAAAAAGCTATGTTTATGCAAGATTTAGGTATTGAAGAAAGTGGTCTTGATAAATTAATTAAAGAAGCTTATAGCTTATTAGGTCTTAGAACATATTTTACAGCTGGAGTACAAGAAGTAAGAGCATGGACATTTAAAGAAGGAATGACAGCTCCAGAAATGGCGGGTATCATTCATAGTGATTTCCAAAGAGGTTTTATTAAAGCAGAAACATATAGTTTTGATGATTTAGTGAAATATGGTAGTGAACATGCTTTAAAAGAAGCTGGAAAAATTAGACAAGAAGGTAAACAATATGTAGGTCAAGATGGAGACATCATGTTGTTTAAATTTAATGTATAATGAAAAAAGCAATTAGATATATCTTATTAACTGTCTGTGTTTGTGTATTTTGTTACTCAGCATATAATTTAATTAATATTTATTTGAATTATAAAAAAATAGATGATGATTATGGAGAATTAGCTAAAACTTATACGGAAGAAAAAGAAGAAAAGGAAAGCTATTTACAAATTAATTGGGATGAGCTTTTACAAAGAAATAAAGATGTGAAAGCGTGGATTCAAATTCCAAATACAAATGTGAATTATCCTGTTTTACAAGGTGAAACGAATGACACTTATATTCATAGTGATATAGATCATAATGAATTAAGTGCAGGTAGTATTTTTATCGCAAGTGAAAATGAAGATCCATTTAATGATTTTAATACTGTTATTTATGGTCATAATATGAAAAATGGTTCAATGTTTAATAATATTAAATCCTATACGGATCAAAGCTTTGCGGATGAACATCCTTATGTTTATATTTATTTACCTGATGGTACAGTAAGTCAATATAAAGTGGTAGTAGGACATATTATTTCAGAATCAAGTGTTTTATATAGTACACAAATTGTTGATACAGCTTCATTTGTACAAGAAATGGTAAAGACATCTTCTATTAAAGTAGATTTTGATCAATCTCAAGTACAATCGGTAATTACTTTATCTACTTGTACTTCTGCAGGAAGTGAAAGTGGTAAAAGAAATGTAGTACATGCGATTTTACAAAGAAAAGGGATTGATCCTGTAAAAGAAAAAATGGAAAACTAGAGAAATCTAGTTTTTTTGTTGTTAATTGTAAATGAGCTTGAATTGAATAAGTATGTCTGATGTGCTAAAATATTTGCATGTTAAGAGGGTGTTTTAATGGTTAAAAAAAAGAAAAGAAGTTTTATGTCTAAGTTGTTTTCTAGACGTATTTTATTATTAATACAATTTATCGTTTCTATCATTTTTTTAGGATGTATTTATATATTAAAGATGTTACCAATGAAATATTATTTGATTTTATGTGGTATTATTTTTTTGTTATGGATGTTAAGTTCATTGCTTATTAAATCAGGTATTAAAAAGAAAAAGCGAGAAAATAAATATGCTAGATTGATTTTTGGAAAGCTATTATCTTTAATACTTAGCATTGCTTTAGGATTTGTTTCGGTAATGGCTTTTAAAGGAAATAATTTTTTATCTAATATTACAGGTTCTTTTACACAAACAAGAGTTATTTGTATGTATGTAAAAAAAGAGAGTGCTATTAAAAGTTTAAGTGATGTAAAAGGTAATACAGAAATTGGAATTGCTAGTGAAAAAGGCTCAAAGAATATTACATCAGCAATTGCTAAAATAGAAAATAAAGCAAATAAAGATTTTCAAACAAAAGATTATAAAGATTATTCTTTATTAGGAGATGCTATCATGGATGGAGACATTGATGTTATTGTTGCTGATAATGCTTATATGGCTTTATTAGAAGCAAATCATGAAGGCATTGATGAAAATCTAAAGAGTTTATATAAAGTAGAAATTCAAGAAAAATTAAATTCTGTGACACAAGAAACAAATGTGACTAAAAATCCATTTATTGTTTATATGACAGGAATAGATACTTATGGGACAGTTTCAGCAATTTCAAGAGCTGATGTTAATCTTGCTGTCTGTGTTTCCCCAATTCAAAAACAAATATTAATTGTATCTATTCCTAGAGATACACAAATTACCTTGCATAAAAATGGAAAAATGGATAAATTAACGCATTCAGCTATGTATGGTATTAACGAGACAATTTCTTCTATAGAAGATTTCTTGGATTTAAAAGTGAATTATTATGCTAAGACAAACTTTAGTGGAATTACTAATATCATTGATGCCTTAGGTGGAGTAACAATTGATTCACCTTATGAATTTACAACATTACATGGTCACTATCATATTAATAAAGGAATTAATCAAATGGATGGAGATAAAGCTTTATGTTTTGTAAGAGAAAGATATGCTTTACCAAGTGGTGATTTTGATCGAGGAAGAAACCAACAAAGATTACTTAAAGCCATGATCAATAAAGCTGTTTCTCCTAAAATCATTACAAACTATTCAAATATTTTACAAGCAGTAGAAGGATGTTTTGAAACTAATATGTCATCTGAAGATATAAAATCACTTGTTCAAACGCAATTAGATGATATGTCTAAATGGAAAATGTACAATGTTCAACTTACGGGAGATCCAGAAATTTCATATAAAACATATTCTATGAAGGGTAAAAAATGTTATACAATGAAACCTAATAAAAAATCTTTGAACGGTATTATTAATGTTATTAATAAAATTGAAGATGGTAAAAGAATTACTGATCAAGATGTAAAAGGATTACAAGGTGCTTAACCTGTAATCCTTTTTAAATGACAACTCTTAATTTAAAATGGTGTTGATGAGTAGAAAATTGACAATTTCCATGGAGCTTTTCAACTGTATAAGCAATACTTTGAGTTCCAAAGCCATGACCTTTTTCTTTAGATATAGGAATACCATCTATAAAAATAGGTTCATTTAAGTAATTATTTTCAATAGAAATAAGTAGCTTACCACATTTTTCTTGCATATTTAATTCTATAAAACGTTCATTTTCTAATAACATAACAGCTTTAAAAGCATTTTCTAAACCATTAGATAGAATAGAAGTTAAATCGATATCACTAATAGACAATTGTTGAGGAATATCTAAATGATAATGAAAATCAATATTTTTATCTTTCATTCTATTTTCATAAGATGTCATAATCATATTAACAGTATCATTTAAACAATATTTCTTTCTTACAGTTTGATCGATGGCATCAAATAAAGTATGAATATATTCGATAGCATGTTCATTTTGATTATTTTCAAGATCGTTTAGTATATTGTTTAAAAAATGACGCATATCATGTCTCATTAAAATAATCTTTTTTTCATTTTCTTCCATCAGTTTCATTTCTTTTTTTGATTGTGCTTGTTTCATATAAATAAGCTTATTGGTCGTTTCTATTTTTTGCTTTTCTTCATATTGTTTAAAATAAACGGTACAGAATACAAAATAACAGATACATAAAAGAAATGGTGTAAATTCTACAGTTGTTTTATTCCCAATATAAAGAAGCTTTGTATAAACGGTAGAAAGATAATCAAATATATAATAGAAAATTGGAATGATACCAAAAGAAATAAGTTCACGTGATTGTTTTTTTAATAATTGAGAAATAGGTAAATAAACAAATTTAATAATGAAAACAAAAGAAATAATGAGTGTTAAAGAATAGGTTATATTATCTATATTCTTAATAAAAGAGGAAACAAAGATTGTTGTCCAGTTACTTATTTGACAACATAAATAAGCACTTGTTATAGCAATTAAACTTGGAAATAATCGTTTTTTGAAAATTAAAACAAAAAATAATAAAAGTGGTAAATGGGTAATAAAAGGATATAAAGAAATAACAGCCGATAAATCTTTAGTAAAATAGAAAATACCTTGTAATACTAAATCAATATAAAAGAATAGAAAAAGACAAATGACATTCTTTTTATTGATTCTAATATCTAGAAATAGTGCAGAAACAAAGATACCGAATAATAAAGTTAAAGTATAACGAATAGATTCTAAAATAGTATAAATCATATGTTAATCACCTTCTTTAAACATATATTCAAAATAAGCTTCTTTAAAAGATTTAGCATAACTTCTTGCGATGGGAACTTTCTTGTGTGTTTTTGTTTCAATTTCTATAGAATTAAAATGATCAATAGCAGGCATATGAACTAAGTAACTTCGATGACATTTATAAAATGCATCATTTGTAGTTAATTCATTACTACAATGAACAAAAGTATCTAAAACTTCTAGACATTCACCATCATTTAAACAAAATAAAACTTTTTTATTTTGTGCTTCAACACATTCAATCAAATGATAATAAATTTTACGATATCCTTTATCTGTTTTAACAATAATAGATTCAGGTTCATAATGAAATGCTTGTTTACAATCATTTAAAAGAGAGCATAGTTTTTCATAAGTTGTAGGTTTTAAAAGATATCCACTTGCTTTAACATCATAAGATTCTAAGGCAAATTCAGGAGAAGAGGTTAAAAAAATAATTTTAACGACAGAATCATTTTTTCTAATTTCATGAGCTGTTTCCATACCATTTAATAAAGGCATCATAATATCTAATAAGATAACTTCGATATGACTTTTTTGATAACTATTAATTAAAGCATCCCCATGATTAAAAAGATAAATAGAAACATCTTCATGATGTTCCTTTCCCCATTTTTCTATCATTTCTTTAACTTGATTCATATATAAAAGATCATCATCACATATTGCTATATTCATATACATCACCTAATACTATTTTATCAAAATAAAAACACTTCTTATATACATTTCACACCCTAAAAACGACATTTCGCGCCAATTATAAAAAATAACAATTAAAAAAAGTAAAATAAAAGCATAGGAGGAAATGAATAATATTCAAAGAAAGGGGATAGGGAAAATGAAAATATATAAGAAAGTGATAGCATGTATACTGACATTAATGATGTTCTTTGCACAAATGCCAGTCAATGTATTTGCGGCTAATCAAAAGAATAATATACCACTTGATATTGTCTTGGTTTTAGATGTTTCAGGGAGTATGGAAGATCCTATAACTTCAACTGATAGTACTAAAAGGATTGCAATTTTAAAAGATTCAATTAATCAATTTATTGAGGGCTTTGCTAAAAATAATTCAAAACAGAGTGATGAAAAATATCAAAGTAGAATTTCGATTATTAAATTTGCTGGAGATAAATCAGATAAAGTAGGGAATGATACCTATACTGAAAATAGATATAGATATAATTATACGCAAATTATGAATGATTTCTTTACTGCCACAAATGACAATAAAGCAAAGTTAGAAGATGTTGTAAATAGCATTAGTCCTGCAGGGGCAACACGTTCAGATTTTGCAATGGAATTAGCATTAAAACAAATTAATCAAAGTAAAAATGATGAAAGTAGAAAAGATGCCAAAAGAATTGTTTTTTTTGTAACGGATGGTCAGCCAACGACTTTGAATAATTTTGATGATGATGTCGCTAATAAAGCTATTACAGCATCAGAGGAAATAAAAAAAGATGCAGAAGTTTATACATTTGGAATGTTTTCTTTAACTGATCCATCTATTACTGGACATGTAGGAAGTGGTAGTTGGTCAGATGCAGAAAAGTTTAATGCTTATATGCATGGCGTTTCTAGTAATTACTCAGATGCCCAAAGTTATAAAAACTTAGGAACTAGAGCAGAAAATAGTGCTTATTATATGGGAGCTAAAAGCTCAAATGAGGCTACAGCAATATTTGATAGTGTTATAGCTAAATTATTAAGTATGACATATGCTGGTGCAGATTATACAGATGTAGATGCAGCTATTAAAAGAGCAAATTCACTTAATAAAGATAATTATAAAGATTTTTCAAGGGTAGAGGATGCTATTAACGCAGTCAATCGTGATAAAGATATTACTGAACAAGAGGTTGTTAATGGTTATGCTAAGGCTATTAATGAAGCAATTGATCACTTAGAATATAAAGATGCCGATTATACAAAAGTAACTGAGGCAATTGAAAAAGCAAATAATCTTAACAAAGATAACTATAAAGATTTTACAGAAGTAGAAAAAGCTATTAATGCAGTTGTAACTGGTAAAAATATAACACAACAAGATGAAGTAGATGCAATGGCAAAAGCCATCAATGATGCAATTGGTGCATTAGTATTCCAATTAAAAATCAAATACAATTCTAATGGTGGAACAGGAACAATGACTAATCCAGCTATTGAATTAGATAAAGAATTTACTTTCCCAAAATGTGAATATGTTGCTCCAAATGGAAAACATTTTAAAGGCTGGCAAGTAGACAGTACTATTTATAAAGTAGGAGATCCAAGAGTATTTACTAAAGATGATCAAAATAAGGAAATTAAAGCAGTTTGGGAAGAACATACTTTTGATCAAAAATTAAAAGAAGTCAATGGAGTAAGTACTTTAAAAGACAAAGCAACATGTACAACAAATGCTATCTATTATAAAAGCTGTACTTGTGGTCAAGTAAGTACTACAGAAACATTTGAAGATAAAGATACAAAATTAGGACATGAATATACAAAACAAATAAAAGATGAAAAATACTTAAAATCTCAAGGAAGTAACTGTCAAGAACATGATGCATATTGGTATGTATGTTCAAGATGTGATGCTAGTGCTAAAGATGATGAAAATGCACAAGATAAGTATTATGAATCTGCAGAAGTAGGAAATCATGTGTATGATCAAGAAGTTGAAAGTAGTGAATATTTAGCGACTCCAGCTACTTGTATGACACCTGCTAGATATTATAAGAGTTGTATTTGTGGAGCAAAAGGTACAGAAGCATTTGCAGCAACAGGTACTCATTTAGGACATGCTTATATAGAAGTTAAGAATCCACAATTTTTAAGAGAAAAAGCAACTAATTGTAAGGAACACGATACATATTGGTATGTATGTTCAAGATGTGGAAAAACATCAAAAACAATCAATAAATATTATGAAGATAAGGATTCTAAAGGAGAACATATATCAAGTGATTGGATCATTGATCAACAACCAACAGTAGCTAAAGAAGGATCAAAACATAAAGAATGTACAGTACGTAAAGAAGTGTTAGAAACAGAAAAGATTGCTAAGTTAGAAAATGTGAAAACTGAAACAAAGAAAGAAGAAACAGCTTCTAAAAAAGAAACAAAAGTAGAAAGTAAAAAAGCTGTAACAACAGAAGATAATACAAATAGTATTGTGCCAATGGCTTTACTAGGTATAAGCTTATTAGGAATTTACATTATTGTAATGAAAAAATATGTTCGTTAGAAAGTAAAAGAGAGAAGACTTGGTTCTTCTCTTTTTGTTATAATGGATAAGAGGTGATACATAATGCAGATAATAGTGATTATCTTTTTTGTAATTATATTATTCATATTTTTATTTTTAAGTTTATCAAGTGATGAAGATGATGAAGATCAAAAAAGAATTGCAGGGAAAGAAGGAGAATTACAAGCAAAGAAGGTATTAAATCATTATTTAAATGAAAATGGTTTGTTATTGAACAAAAATAGGAGCGCAATCCCCTTCCTCTAAGAGAAGCGTAGAGAGGGATCTAGCTCCTTTTATAGTTTTTATAATAGATGTTGTTTTAGACGTGCAGCTGTGATACATTATAAGTATAAAAGACGTTCAGTCGTACTTAATTTTAGAAAGGATATTGCTATGGAACTTGATACTAATAATCATTCAGTGTTCAT
>NZ_JAJDKA010000008.1:0-70592 GCF_020589945.1 Faecalibacillus sp. MSK20_93
ACAAGAACTTACTTAAACAAAACTTAATTATAAACTTCCCTTTTTAAAAAAGATAATAATAGATAAAAAAACAGATTCTCCCCCTCCCTTTTGAATCTGTTTTTTGTTGTTTCTATATAATGAAAATGATAAGGTAGATAGAGAGAGGTACAAATCTATGTTATTTAAAGATAAATTAAAAGAACCTGTTATTTATAAAGGAAGTAATAAGGCAATAAATGAACTAAATCAAATACAAGAATATTTAAAAACACATACAAGTAAAGAATTAGAAAAGAAAGCAAGACTTATTCAGTATGGTATTGAAGGAGAAGAGAATATTTTATTTGAATTAAAGAATAGCCATTTTCCAATGTATGTTTTACATGATATTTATATGGTAGATCATGATTTAAGTGCACAAATTGATTACATTATTATTACGCCATCAATGGTTTATTTTATTGAATGTAAAAATCTTATAGGGACAATCATGATCGATTCTATGGGAAATTTTACAAGAGAGTACACTTATAATGGAAAAATAATTAAAGAAGGTATTTATTCACCCATAACACAAAATCAAAGACATTTAGAGTTATATAAAATGTTACGTGAAAAGGATAAAGGATCAGTAATGAAATTTCTTTATGATAAGACCTTTTCAAGTGGTTTTAAATCACTTGTTGTCCTTGCTAATCCAAAGTCTATCTTAAAAAGCCGTTATGCTCCTAAAGAAATAAAAGAAAAAGTCATTAAAGCAGACCAGCTTATAGATTATATAAAGAAACATGAACAAAGTGCTTTTAGAAATCAAAAAGATATGATTGCTATGGCAGATGGACTTTTATCGTATCATCAAAAACAAGAAATACCACCAATTCAAGAAGAAAATACATTTGAAAGTATAGAAGCTAATAATGATGATCAATTAATTGAGTCTTTAAAAAAATATCGTATGAATAAAGCTCAAGAAAAGAATTTACCACCTTATTATATATTTAATGATATTACTTTAAATGAAATCATTGCTTATAAACCAACAACAATAGAAGAACTCCTTGCAATAAAAGGATTTGGACCAAAGAAATGTGATTGGTATGGAGAAGATATTTTAGACATAATAAGAAGTTTGTAATGAACTTCTTTTTTAATCCCATAATTTTTGACAAAACAACCAAAGAGAAAACATCAAAAAGTTAAATAAAGTTCATATTTCTTCTTTATGATAATACACGAAAGGAGGAACAAGAACTTACTTAAACAAAACTTAATTATAAACTTCCCTTTTTAAAAAAGATAATAATAGATAAAAAACAGATTCTTCCCTCCCTTTTGAATCTGTTTTTTTGTGCAGAATATATAAACAACATTCATTGATTATGGTACAATAAATAAAAGAACATTTTGAATATAAAAGTAAATTAAAATGAAATAATTTTTGTATGAATAAAGTTTTAAAAAGATACAAAAATCGCAAATTCTAATGACTATAATAGGAGATGTTAATAAGAAAAAATGATGAAGTTAGAGTTTTAAACATGATATTATTTTAAAGATGGGAGAAGAAAGTATGAGTAAAAAAACAGTTCAAAAAAGTAAGAAAAGAACAACAAGAGCCAATAAAAAAAGAACAACGGGTGTAAAGGCCAATACGGTTGTTAAATCGGCACCAGTTACCAGTGAAAAGGTAACTGAAGTCAAACCAGTAGAAGTACCAAAAAAAGTTGATACTGTTGAATCAACACCAAAGACAACTGTTCAACCAAAAGAAACAAGTGAAAAAGTTGTTGCTGCTGAATCAGCACCAGCTGTAAAAACAGCGCCTGCTAAGAAAGCGACTACTAAAAAGGCTACAGCTGCTAAATCAACAACAGCTACAAGTAAAAAGACAGCTACTGCAAAATCAGAAACCACAACTGAAAAAGTTGCTGCCAAAACAACATCAACTAAAAAAACAGCTTCTACTAAGAAAGCAACTACTAAAAAGACAACAACTGCTAAATCAACAACAGCTACAAGAAAAAAAACAACTACTGCTAAACCAAAATCTGTAAAAAGTGAAACACCTGTTGAGCCTAAACCAACAGAAGTTATTCAAGAAGTTCCTGTTGAAAAATCACAACCAATTGATTTAGGACCTCGTAGAAGTGTTGCTTTTATTGGTTCAGAATGTTATCCATTTGTAAAAACGGGTGGATTAGGGGATGTTATGTCAGCTCTTCCAAAGAGTTTAGCTAAATTAAATATGGATGTTAAAGTTATTATTCCTAGATATAAATGTATTCCTCAAAAGTTCCAAGAAAAGATGGAATATAAAGGATCATTTTATATGGATCTATGTGCAGATGGAAAACAATATTATGTAGGTATTATGGAATATCAAGAAGATGGTGTTGTTTATGATTTTATCGATAATGATGAATTCTTCTCATGGGGAAATCCATATACGAATCTAATCGATGATATTCCTAAGTTCTGTTATTTTAGTAAAGCAGCTCTTGCGGCACTTAATTATTTAAATTGGACACCAGATATTGTACATTGTCATGATTGGCAAGCAGCTTTAGTTCCTCTTTATTTAAGAACAAGCTTTAAAGATACAAATGTAGGACGTGCAGGTGCTGTTCTTACAATTCATAACTTAAGATTCCAAGGTATCTATGATCGAAAAACAATTCAATATTGGTCAGCTCTTCCTGATTATGTCTTCAATAAAGATTGTATGACACAAAATTGGTTAGATGCGAATATGTTAAAAGGTGGTATCACTTATTGTAATAAATTAACAACAGTAAGTAATACGTATGCTGGAGAAATTCAAACAGAAGAGTATGGTGAAGGTCTTGAAGAACATTTAAGATATCATAGTAGTAAGATTTTAGGAATTGTTAATGGTATTGACACAGATATTTGGAATCCAGCAAGAGATAAACTTTTAGCTGCTCAATATGATAGCCAATCTGTTATCAAGAATAAAAAAGCGAATAAAAAAGCACTTCAAGAATCCTTAGGATTAGAAGTTGATGATCATAAAATTGTTATTGGACTTATTTCGCGTCTTACAAATCAAAAAGGCCTTGATCTTGTTAATGATGTTATTCCAAGTATTATGGATGAACATACACAAGTTGTTGTTTTAGGTACAGGGGATGCGATGTATGAAGATGCTTTCCGTTATTATGAAAATAAATATAAAGGAAACTTCTGTGCATATATTGCCTACAATGAAAATGTCGCTCACAATATTTATGCAGGATGCGATGCATTATTAGTACCATCAAGATTTGAACCTTGTGGACTTACACAACTTATTAGTATGAGATATGGTTCTATCCCAATTGTAAGAGAAACAGGTGGACTTAAAGATACTGTTCAACCTTATAATCTATTTGATAATACAGGTAATGGCTTTACCTTTGATCGTTATGAAAGTGGACTTCTTTATGATGCAATTAATCGTGCTAAAACACTTTATTTTGAAAATAGAAAATCTTGGGATGAAATGGTTGTTCGCGATATGAATAAAGATGTCTCTTGGCAACAAAGTGCAAAACAATACAAAGATATGTATGTAGAATTAACACCAAAATATTAAAGCAATTTAAAAATGCAATGTTATTTAACGTTGCATTTTTAAATCCCATAATTTTTGACAAAACAAACAAGAAAGAAACATGAAAAAGTTAAATAAAATTCATAAAACTTATCTATGATAATACCCGAAAGGAGGAACAAGAACTTACTTAAACTCAAAACTTAATTATCAATTTCCTTTTTAAAAAATAATAATAGATAATAGTAATAAGCAGATCTTTTCCCTTCCCTTGGATCTGTTTTTTTGTTGTAACAATAAAAATTTCATTGTAACAATCTAATTGTTACAATGAAAAAACTGATGTTACAATACTAAAATACCAATAAAATCAAATGATACACAACAAAAGAGGCAAGCCAGGCGATAAGGCATTGTCCAAAGACAACAATCAATGCCCATTTACCATTAAGTTCTCTTTTGATTGCAGCAATCGCTGCAATACAAGGTGTATAAAGTAAACAGAAAATAAGTAAAGATAAAGCAGCTGGTGTTGTAAGTGACATCAACAATGATTGGGTTGAACCATAAAGAATAGATAATGTCGAAACAACACTTTCCTTTGCCATAAATCCTGAAATAAGGGCTGTTGAAATGCGCCAGTCACCAAATCCTAATGGATTAAAGATTGGAGCAATATATCCTGCAAGAATAGCAAGAATACTATCTTTAGATTCAGTTACAATATTAAATCTTAAATCAAATGTTTGTAAGAACCAAATAACGATGGTTGCGACAAAGATGACAGTAAAAGCGCGTTGTAAGAAATCTTTAGCTTTTTCCCATAATAATTGACAGACGTTTTTAGCACCTGGCATACGGTAGTTTGGAAGTTCCATGACAAAAGGAACAGGTTCACCTTTAAAAAGGGATCCTTTTAAAATCAAAGCAAAGATAATACCTGTTAAAATACCAAAAACATATAAGAAAATCATTACCAAAGCACCTTTGCCTGGAAAAAAGACAGAGGTAAAGAAAGCATAAATTGGTAGTTTTGCTGAACATGACATAAATGGTGTAAGAATAATTGTCATTTGTCGATCTCTTCTTGATGAAAGAGTTCGACTAGCCATAACACCAGGAACAGTACAACCAAAGCCAATCAACATTGGAACAATACTTCTTCCTGAAAGACCAATTTTTCTAAGGAGTTTATCCATAATAAAAGCAACACGAGCCATATAACCACTATCTTCTAATATAGATAAGAAGAAAAATAAAGTAACAATAATTGGTAAGAAACTTAAAACAGTTCCTACCCCATTAAAAATCCCATCAATAATCAAAGAATGTAAAGCTACATTGATTTGTGCTTGGGTTAGAAGAGTATCAACATAATTTGTTACAATAGATACACCATTTTCTAAGATGCCTTGTAAAAAAGAACCAATAACATTAAAGGTCAAAAAGAAAACGATACCCATAATTCCAATAAATGCGGGAATACCTGTATATTTTCCAGTTAAAAATTGATCAATTTTCTGACTTCTTAATCTTTCTTTACTTTCATGAGGTTTCTTCACAGTTTGTCTACAAATATTAATGATTGAATGAAAACGATCACTGGCAATAGCAGCTGAACAATCAAAACTACTTTCTTCTTCAAGTTGTTTACGAATGTGTTCTAAAATTTCCTTTTCATTTTGACTTAAATCAAGTTGTTCTAATAAAAGAGAATCATTTTCTGCAAGTTTACTTGCTGCAAAACGTAAAGGAATTCTTGCTTTTTTTGCATGATCTTCAATAAGATGTTCAATTGCATTAATACAACGATCAAGAGCTTGATTATCAAAATGTTGTAAAAATTGAGGTTTTTCTTGATAATAAGCAACATGTAAAACATGACTGACTAATTCATCAATACCTTCTCCTTTAGCGGCAGAAATAGGAACGACAGGAACTCCTAAATGTGCTTCTAATTCATTAATAAGAACGGTTCCCCCATTTCCTGACATTTCATCCATCATATTTAAAGCAACAACCATAGGCATATTGAGTTCTAATAGTTGCATTGTTAAATAAAGATTTCTTTCAATATTTGTTGCATCAACAATATTAATGATTGCTTTTGGTTTTTCTTTTAATAAGAAATTTCTAGTCACGATTTCTTCACTACTATAAGGTGACATTGAATAAATTCCTGGTAGATCCGTTATAAGGGTATTTTTGTAGCCTTTAATCACACCATCTTTACGATCAACAGTGACTCCTGGAAAATTACCAACATGTTGATTAGAACCAGTTAGTTGATTAAATAAAGTTGTTTTACCACAGTTTTGATTACCAACTAAGGCAAAAGTAAGTAGATCACTTTCATGATAGATTTGGTGATTATTGATTTTATCGTAACTTGATTCACCATACCCTGGATGTTTTTTATTTTTAAAAATAATGTTTTCATTTTTTAACTCTTCTTTTTTAGTAATTTCTTTAACTTCTATTTTTTGAGCATCTTCTTTCCTTAAAGTAAGCTCAAAATCATGTATTTTAATTTCAATAGGATCCCCCATTGGTGCATATTTTACCACAGTTACTTCTACACCTTGGATAAGTCCCATATCTAAAAAGTGTTGTCTTAATGCTCCTGTTCCTCCTACAGAGACAATTACAGCACTTTTTCCTATAGCCAAATTATCTAATTTCATATTTTATCCCTTCTCTTTCTTTATAAGGGTAACTTTAAATAAAAAGAAAAGCAATAAAATATATAATGTATCCCCCTTTTTTTTACATAATTATTCCATTTTATGGATATACTTTTTCTTTATATTGAAGATGGAGGTAGAAAGTATGATAAAAAACGCACTTTTAAGTTTAAAGAAAAACATAGGAAAAACGATTTTATTATTTGTAATAATTGTCGTTATTACCAATCTCGTCATTGCTGGTTTATCCATTCAATCAGCAACACAAAAATCAATGGATCAAATTCGTAGTAGTTTAGGAAATGATGTAACTCTTTCTGTTGATTTTAGAAACATGATGAAAAATAGAGAACCAGGTGCAGCCGTAAGTAATGAGACATCATTAACAACAACCATGGCAGATAGTTTAAAAAATTTAAAGTATGTAGAAAGTTATAATTATCAAATATCTACATCAGCTGATAGTGATTCTATTTCAGCAGTAGAAAATGAATCGGATAATAGTAATAATCAACAAGATACAAAGAAACCAAATGATCAACCAGAACAAGCTTCAAATCAAGGCGATTTTACAATCAGTGCTAATACTACAATGGAATATTTAGATTCATTTACAAACAGTAATTATACCTTAACAGATGGTCGTTTGCTTACAAGTGATGATGCAAATACAAATAACTGTGTCATTGAAACCAATCTTGCAAGTGATAATGATTTAAGTGTTGGTGATACTTTTACTATTACAACAACAGTTAATGATGAAACAATTATTCAAGAACTTACAATTGTAGGTATTTATGAAATTCAATCAACAAATGAAATTGGTGCTGCCCATTTCAATAATCCAGTAAACACGATTTATACTGATTTATCAGTTGGGCAAACACTTACTGGAAGTAGTGAAAACATTACATCAGCAATTTATTATTTAGATGATCCAGAAAATGCAGAAGCTTTTGTAGAACTTGCGAAAAAGAAAAGTGATATTGATTTTGATACATTCTCATTAGATGCCAATGATCGTCTTTATCAACAAAATGCTTCTTCTCTTGAAAGTATGCAATCATTCGCAAAGATGTTTGTATGGATCGTATTGATTGCTGGTAGTGCAATTCTTTGTTTAATTTTAGCTCTAACAATTAGAAATAGATATTATGAAATTGGTGTTCTTTTATCACTTGGACAAAGTAAAGTTAAAATTATTGCTCAACAACTTATTGAAATAGGGTTAATTGCAGTAGTTGCTTTTGTGCTTTCTTTAGGTACAGGACAATTAACATCTCATTATATGGGTAATATGTTAGAAAGTGGTTCTTCTTCAAATGTCATGCAAATGAATCAAAAAGGTGATCAGTCAAATGATAATCAACAAAAAAATAATACACAAACAAAAGAAAATTTCCTAGGAAATATGATGGAAGGACCATCAAATCAAGAATTAGATGTTTCAATTACAGGTGAAAATGTCATTCAACTTGCCGGTGTTACAGCAGCAATCTGTATTGTTTCTATTGCTGTACCTGCAGCCTATGTATTAAGACTTACACCTAGACAAATCTTATCTAGAAAGGAAGGTTAAGATGGAAAAGTTATTAGAATTAGAAAATGTAAGCTATAGTTATCAAGATGGTAAAGAAAAAAATAAAATTTTAGAACATGTTTCTTATTCATTTGAAAAAGGTAAAATATATGCTGTTGTTGGTGCGAGTGGAAGTGGGAAAACAACAACTCTTTCCCTTTCATCTGGTTTAGATAAACCAGATGAGGGAAAAGTCTTATTCAAAGGAAAAGATATTCAAGAAATAGGTTTAAATAAATATCGTCGAGAAGATATCTCTATTGTCTTTCAATCATATAACCTCATTTACTATATGAATGCTTTAGAAAATGTTATGTCTGCTTTAGAAATTGCAGGGATCAAAAGAAAAGATAAAAAAGAATATTGTTTATCTATTCTTGAACAACTTGGACTTTCCAAAGATGAATGTAAAAGAGATATTCGACAACTATCTGGAGGACAACAGCAAAGAGTTGCGATTGCACGTGCTATTGCAAGAGAAGTCGATTTGATCCTTTGTGATGAACCCACAGGTAACCTTGATGAAAAGAATTCAATAGAGATCATGAATACTTTCTTGGATTTAGCACATATTCATCATAAATGTGTTATTTTGGTAACCCATTCACCTACTCTAGCAAAGATGTGTGATGTATCTTTAAAAATTAAAGAAGGAAAAATAGAAGCAAAACGTTAAAGCTTTGCTTCCAAATTGATTAAAAAATTTTAATTAATAAAAACACCTAAGAGAATAGTATCTTAGGTGTTTTTATTAATTTCCTTGAGGCGATAAATTGCGCAAATGTAAATATACAGTATTTTTTGAAATGTTTAATTCGTCTGCAATTTTTGGAACAGAATCTTTTATTTGGAAAATACCCCTATCATATAATTGAGAAATTATAGCCTTGTTTTTATTAGAATATGAAATTGAAGAATCTTCGTATACTTCGTTCTTTACATATTCCAAAGTAGATAAAATCATTTCATCTACGTTACTTGCAAAAGTTTCAGTAACAGATTTAATTTGTACTTCTTCTTGTTTTTTAGGAACATAAGATTGAATAAAATCGTTTAAACTAATATTCATATAATAGTTCATACATAATAATCCAATAATTCTATTATTTTCACCACGAATTGCAATAGTAGTACTTTTTAATGGTTCACCTTTAGCGTTTGTAGAAAAGTAAGTTTCACTTGATTCACCGCTATCTTTTAAACGACTAAGCATTTCTAACGCTTTGTCTGTAATAGGAGCCCCTATCTTACGGCCAGTATGTTCACCGTTTACTATATTTATGACTGAGTGTTCATAACTATCTAAGCTATGCAATACAATTTCATAACCATATCCTAAATATTTTTCTAAGCCTTCTAGTAGTGTACTGTAACTTTTTAAAATTTGTTGATCGATTAATGTAAGTTGAATTTCTTTGAATTTCATAGTTACCTCCAATACCTATTATAACATAAATTAAATAAATTTAAAATAAATAATGAAAAATATTTCATTTAATAAATATGTTTAATATAATTAAGTTAAAAATAAGCGCTACCATTTTATAAAATAGTAAAAAATAGTTTATAAAATTAAAGAAAGTTTATTGACTAAAATAAAATAACATATTACAATGTAATTGTGAAAAATATTTCATTAGAGAGAGGAGCTAAGAAAATGAATAGTGAAATTAAAACAAAAGAAGCCCCAGCAGCAATTGGGCCATATTCTCAAGGAATTATAGCTGGTGAATTTGCATTTGTTTCTGGACAAATTCCAGTTAATCCTAAAACAGGATGTGTGGAATCTGATAATATTGAAGGACAGGCTAAACAGTCTTTAGAAAATGTTAAAGCTGTTTTAGAAGAAGCTGGTTTTAAATTAAGCGATGTTGTTAAGACAGCATGCTTTATTGCAGATATGAATGATTTTGCGACTTTCAATAAAGTATATAGTGAATATTTTAATGGAATGTGTCCAGCAAGATCTTGTGTGGCTGTTAAAGAACTTCCAAAACAAGTGCTTTGTGAGGTAGAAGTAATTGCTCATAAATAATAAAGAAAGAAAATAGGTGAAGAAATATGAAAATATTATTGATGTGCGGTGCCGGTGCTTCGAGTGGGTTCATGGCTCAAGCTATGCGTAAAGCCGCAAAAGAACAAGGATTAGATGATATTGATGTTATTGCAAGAAGCGAAGCTGAGATGACAAATAATCTAAAAGGAACAGACATTATTATGTTTGGACCACACTTAGCTTATAAGAAAGATGCTTTAGCAAAAGATTTAGAACAATATAATATTCCATTTGCTTTTATTGATAAAGATGCATATGGAGCTATTGATGGTGCAGCAACTTTAAAACAAGCAATGGATGTTTTAAAAGGTGCTAAACCACAAGAAGTAGAAAAAGAACCAGTAAAAGAAGTAGAAAAAAAAGAAGTTAAAGCTGACAAAAATGTTGAAAATCAAAAAGGTTTTATGGGTTGGATTACAAATTCATTAGCACCTAAGTTAGATAAATTAACACAAAATGTTTATATTATGGCAATTCAACAATCAATCATGAGCATTTTACCAATGATTATGATTGGATCGGTATCTTCAATTGTTGGTGTATTTAGAAATTTTAAAGCATTGAGCTGGATTCCAGACATTTCACAATTGAATACTTTCTCATTTGGATTAATTGCTATTTTCTTAACAATATTAGTTCCAATGAAAGTATTAGAAAAAAAGGGAAATGAAAAATTAAAAATTTCCGCTATGTTATCAAGTTTAGCATTATTCTTTATTATCACTATACCAAATATTGCAGATGGTAATATTTCATTTGTAATGGATAAAATTGGTACTGGAGGTATGTTGACGGCTGTTGTTACTGCAGTATTTACTGCTTGGATTTTCAATGTAGCATCAAATCATTCAATGTTTAAAAAAGATACAGTTATGCCTGATATGGTTGTGGCTTGGATGGATGCACTTGTTCCAGTTACAATTACATTGGTTATTGGTTTAGTTATCATGAATACTGGATTTGATTTACCATTATTTATTCGTGGATTATTCTCTCCAATTTCAGCATTTGGTCAAACTTGGTTAGGATTAATTGCGATTACATTCTTTACATGTTTCTTATATTCATTTGGATTTACTTGGATCTTATTCCCAATTGCATGGGCAATTTGGATGGAAGGTATGGATGCTAATATGGCGGCTGTAGCTGCAGGGCACGTTGCACAAAATATTAACTTAATGGAAACAGTTATGGGATTAACTTATATCGGTGGTCAAGGATGTACATTAGCATTAGTTATTATGTGTATGCGTTCTAAAGTAAAACGTTTAAAAGCTATTGGAAATGTATGTGTTTTACCAGCAATTTTCAATATTAATGAACCAATTGTTTTCGGTGCACCAGTAGTTTGGAACCCAATTTTAATGATTCCATTATGTTTAAACTCAATTGTCATTCCTAGCATCATGTATTTAGTTATGAGAATTGGATTAGTGCCTGTTCCTAGCGCACCAATGCAAATGTGGTATTTACCAAATATCATTCAAGGTTATTTAACAACAGGAAGTCTTGCTGGAGTTGTTTTAGTAATCGTATTGTTTATCGTTTCATGGTTTATTTGGTTACCATTCTTTAAAGTTTACGAAAAACAACAATATTTAGAAGAAAACAGTAAAAAATAAAATTAGAGTAGAAATGAGGGAATAAAATGAATTTAGAACACGCACAAACAGCAATGAAGATTATTTTACATGCAGGAGATGCTAGAGAAAAAACAATGGATGCTTTAAAAGCTTTGGATACATTTGATATAGAAAATGCAAAAGAATTATTAAAGCAAGCAAATGAAGCTATTGTACAAGCTCATCAAGTACAAACAGATGCTTTACAAGCAGAATCTCGTGGAGAAGAATTAGAATATTCAATATTATTCTCTCATGCACAAGATACATGTATGTGTGCAAGTAGTGAATTAAATGTAGCAATGCATTTAGTTGATTTGTTTGAAGTTATTGATAAAAGATTTAAAAAATTAGAAAATAAATAATTACTTATTTGGCAGGAATATATTCCTGCCAAATTTAGAAGATAGGAGATGAATATATGTCATTTTTTGATGATGAAAATGTAAATTTAGATGTATTAAAAAGAAAAGCGTACAATTTGCGTTGGGCAGAAGTTGAGGAAGGAGTTATTCCATTAACAGCTGCAGATCCTGATTTTCCTTGTCCACCTATGGTAAAACAAGCAATGCTAGATTATATTTCTGATGGGTATTTTTCATACACACCAAAAACAGGATTTGATGATTTTAAAATTGCTTTATCGAATTATGTTAAAGATTTAAAGAATGAAAATATTCCAGCAAAAAATGTATTACCGGTAGATAGCGCAGCACGAGCAATGTATATTGTAGCAAAAGCATTTTTAAAACCTGGAGATGAAATGATTGTTTTTGATCCTTGTGATTTTTTATTTAGAGAATCATGCTTAGCAGCAGGAGCAACACCAGTATATTATTCTTGTGTAATTGATGAAAAAAATAGAAAAATGGATCTTTCTAAATTAGAAAGTTGTATTACTGATAAAACAAAAATGATAGGATTATGTAATCCACATAATCCTTATGGATTGACTTATACAAAAGAAGAATTAGATTATATTATGTCACTTTGTGAAAAATACGATCTTTATATTATGAATGATGAAATTTGGTCAGATATTGTTTATCCAGATGCAAAATTTGAAAGTATTTATTGTTTAGGAAATGAACGATGTCACCGAGTTATGTCTGTATTTGGTTACTCAAAAAGTTTTGGACTAGCAGGTCTTAGAGTGGGATGTGTTTATACTACAAATGATGATGCATTTAATAAATTGGTAGAAGCAAGTGATGTTATGTCTACTGCAGGAGGTGCAACTTCAATTTCTCAAGTAGCTGCCATTGCGGCAATGAATGATTCTAGAGACTGGGGAAAAGAATTTATAAAACATTTAACAGAAAATAGAGACTATGCGGTAGACTTTATTAATAACAATATTCCTCAATTACATGCATATAGACCTAAAGCAACTTATTTATTATATGTAGATATTAAAGATTTAAACTGTACAGCAGTTGAATTAGTTGATTTCTTAAAGAAAGAAGTTAAGCTTTCAGTTGTTCCAGGAGGACATAATTATTTTGGTGATCAATCTGAAGGACATGTTCGAATTTGTATAGCTACAAGTAAAGGAATATTACATGAAGGATTAAATCGTTTAAAATTTGGCGTAGAAAAATTTGTTAGTCAGAAAGGATAATGATTATGAATAATAATGAATTCCCAAAAGGATTTTTATGGGGAGGTGCAACAGCAGCTTACCAATGTGAAGGAGCATGGAATGAAGATGGAAAAGGATTTGCGATAACTGATTTATTAACAGCAGGAACACGTAGAAATCCTAGAAAATTAACAATGAAAGAAGAATCAGGAGTTTATTATCCTGCAAAAATAGGTATTGATCATTACCATCGTTATAAAGAAGATATTAAATTATTTGCTGAAATGGGATTTAAAGTCTATAGAATGTCAGTTTCATGGGCGAGAATTTTCCCAAATGGAGATGATGAAAAACCAAATCAAAAGGGATTAGATTTTTATAGAGATGTATTTAATGAATGTCACAAATATGGAATAGAACCATTAGTATCAATTATGCATCATGATACACCAATGGCATTAGCTATTAAACAAGATGGTTGGTTATGTAAAGATACAATTGGTGCTTATGTTAAGTATGCTAAAACTTTATTTAATGAATATAAAGGTTTAGTTCATTATTGGATTACATTTAATGAAATTAATATGACAATGAACTACTTTGGTGATGTTTATGGTGCAGGTATCTTATCAAATCAAACAACGGTAATTGATATTAATAATGTAAGTGATGATTCAATGTCTAAAGAAAAACAAAATAAACGTTTTGCGGCATTACATAACCAATTTTTAGCTAGTGCTTTAGTGGTTAAAGCAGGACATGAAATTGATCCATCAAATAAAATTGGTTGTATGATAGCATCGGATGCACATTATCCATATTCTTGTAATCCAATTAATATTTTAGCTGCACAAAACTCAATGCGTAAACTATGGTATTGTGGAGATGTGCAAGTAAGAGGTGAATACTCTTACTTTACAAAAAGCTTCTTAAAAGAAAAAGGTGTAACACTAGAAATCACAGAACAAGATAAAAAAATTCTCAAAGAAGGAACTGTGGACTTTTATTCATTAAGTTACTATACTTCTGGAACAGATTGCTTAGATCAAAAAGTTGATACAGATTCAGGAAACTTTAATTTAGGAGCTGCAAATCCCTATTTAAAAAAATCAGAATGGGGTTGGGCTTTTGATCCTGATGGATTACGTTGGGTATTAAATGAAATTTATGGACGTTATCATATACCATTATTTATTGCAGAAAATGGATTGGGTGCAATTGATGAAGTGAGTGAAGATGGTAAAGTTCATGATCCTTATCGTATTGAATATTTAAAAGCACATACAAAAGCAATGAAACAAGCGATTGATGATGGTGTAGACTTATTTGGTTATACTTGGTGGGGACCTATTGATTTAGTAAGTGCTTCAACAGGAGAAATGAAAAAACGTTATGGGTTCATTTATGTAGATTTGGATAATGCTGGAAATGGAACGTTAGAAAGACAAAGAAAAGACTCATTCTATTATTATAAAAAATTAATTGAATCGAATGGAGCGTGTGTCTTTGATGAATAAAAAAGCAATTTGTTTTAAGACGATTGAAACACATACTTTAGGAGAACCTACACGTATTGTTACTGAAGGTTTTCCTAAGCATAAAGCAAAATCTATGATGGAATATCAAGAGTATTTAGAAAATAATTATGATTAATATCGATCAGCACTTATGTGTGAACCTAGAGGTCATAAAGATATGGTTGGAGCACTTCTAGTAGAACCAATTTCTAAGGAAGCGGATATAGGTGTCATTTACATGGATGCCAACCGATGGATAAATATGTGTGGGTATGCTACTATCGGAGTATCTATGACATTGGTTAATGAAAATCTAGTTAAAGTTGTAGAACCTGTAACTCATTTAATTTTAGAAATGCCAGCTGGACTTATTCATGTAGATGTAGAAGTTGAAGATGGAAAGACAAAAAGTGTTTCTTTTGAAAATATTCCTTCTTTCTTATTTGAAGAAAATTATCTCGTAAATAATATCCACTTTGATATTAGTTATTCAGGATCATTTTTTGCTTTGGTAGATGCTGATCAATTAGACATAGAAATCAATATTAATAATGCAAATAAATTTAAAGAACTTGGAGTAAATTTATTGAGACAAATTAACGAAAAATATGATGTGAAACACCCTACTTTACCGATAAATTGAGTGGTTAATGTAGAATTTTATCATAAGACAGATGATGGACAAAAAAATATTGTTATTAGTGAAGAAGGCATAATTGATCGTTCCCCATGTGGTACAGGAACTTGTGCAAAACTTGCATATATGTATAACACAAATAAATTAAAGTTAAATGAAACATTTATTAATCAAAGCTTTACCGGGGTTTCTTTTAAAGGAAGAGTAATAGAAGAAACTAAAATAGATAAATATAAAGCTATTATACCAAGTATTACGGGAGTAGCCTATATTGATGGATATAGTACATTTTTAATAGATGAAGATTATCCTTTAAAATATGGATTTGTTATTAATTAACATGATGAAAATGTGATTTTCCTTCCTTGTATACATTAACATTTTAATTGTTTAATATAATCAAATCTTTTAAAAAAAAGAGAGAAATTTTTAAAATGGACCCTGTAAAACGGACACAAGAAAAAAGTACTTTGGTGCTTAGTCCTGTTTTACAGGGCTTTTATTTTGTGTATTATGATTATTAGAGAAATGGTGGTGTATTTATGGGAGTTAATTATTTGACAGATGAACAGCTTAGTTTATCAGAAGAAAATCCCTATGTAATAAAAGCATAACCTATTCAGAAGAATTTAAAGAACTTCTGCTTGAATTGGATTGATTATCAAAATAGGATGCAGCCAATAGAGATATTTAAAAAATATGGATTTGATCCCTATGCTTTGGGATTAAGAAGACGAAATAATTTTACGAATCGTTAAAAAGGCTGTAAGAGAAGATGGCTTCAAAGACACAAGAAGCAAAAATTGTAGTAGACCATCTACCAAAGATTTATCTTTAGAAGAACAACTGGAATAAGAACAAAGTTCTCCAACAGGAGAATGATTTTTTAAAAAGAGTGAGATCTATCAACAGAAAACAAATTACAAAACAATTGAAAAACAAACAGTAAGAGAAAAATATGAACTTATTGATAGAACGTTAAATTCACCAAAAAATGTATTAACAGTGTCATATATTTGTGAAAAAGAACAGAACATAGAAATATGTCTGTCCTTAACTTAATGATATTTCTTTACAGCTTTTTTTATTCTCGCATTGGCACAAGTTTTCTGACAATATGATGACATGGATAATTGACATAATATGATGTGTTGGAAAAACCTACTAAATGACTATTTCTAGAGCTTGATAGATTTTCAAATAACTCCTTTATTAAAAAAGATGATATATAATTATAAACGTAATCCTTTAATATCTTTAATACGTGAGAGAATAATATTACAACTACAACTCGTAACCCCTGGTAACGTATCAATAGTAGTATGTAAGAAATGTTCCATTTCACTATTAGAAGCAGCAACAGCATGTACATGTAATTTGTTTTTTCCTGTAACACGATAAATTTGAGTAACAATATTATTTTGGTTTAATATGTCTATAACATCAGTAAACGAATTTGACAATGTTTCAATTTCAAAATAGCAAGATATAGCGCCACTGATTTTTTGAGGATTGATAATTGTTGTATATTCTTCAATAACCCCTTTTTTTTCTAATGCTTGAATTCTAGCTTTTACAGCAACTCTAGAAATCCCTACCTCTTTTCCAATATCAGAGTAAGAAAGACGTGCATTTTTTATTAATAATTGAACAATTTTTTGATCTAATTCATCAAGTCCATTTAAATACATAATCATTCCTCCGTTAATCATTTATTTAATACTATCATGCTCCGTATTATAAGTAAATCTTTTAAAAATTAGAGATATTGACTGAAAATAAATATTTGATTATAATACTTACGAAACGTAAGATAAATATTACGAAAGGAATACAAAAAGATGAATAGAGATTTAACAAAAGGTTCAGTTTTAAAGTCAATGCTTCTTTTTTCAATTCCAATGATTTTAGGTGATTTACTTCAACAATGTTATAACATTGTTGATACATTGATTGTTGGTCAATTTCTCGGTAAAAATGCTCTAGCAAGTGTTGGCTCATCGTTTACCTTAATGACATTTATAACATCTATAATCCTTGGTTTATGTATGGGAAGTGGAGCGTTGTTTTCAATTAGATATGGACAAAAAGATGAAAAAGGATTACGGGAAGATGTATGTGCATCATTTTTCTTTATTGCACTCATCACGTTTATACTAACAGTAATATCTTATATTTTTCTTAATCAGCTTTCTGTTTTTTTACATGTTCCGCAAGAAGTGTGGGGAGATATGAAAGGCTATCTTATTGTTATTTTTATAGGAATACCAGCTATTTTTTTATATAACTATTTTGCTTCTTATTTAAGAGCTATTGGTAATTCAATGATTCCACTTATATTTTTAGCTATTTCGGCAATACTTAATATTGGATTAGATTTATTTTTTGTAATTGTATTAAAATTAGGAGTTGAAGGTGCAGCTATTGCTACGGTGATTTCCCAATATCTTTCAGGTATTGGCATCAGCCTTTACTCACTTATAAAAAATATACAAGTACGAGCAATTATGAAATTACAATATTTTCATTTAAAGAGGGTTCATAAAGTGATCTCGTTTTCAGTTCTTACATGTATTCAACAATCAGTAATGAATTTAGGTATTTTAATGGTACAAGGGTTAGTGAATAGTTTTGGAACTGTAGTTATGGCAGCATTTGCTGCTGCTGTTAAAATAGATGCTTTTGCATATATGCCAGTACAAGATTTTGGAAATGCATTTTCTACTTTTATTGCTCAAAACTATGGTGCAAAAGAAAAAATGCGTATTCAATCAGGATTAAAATCAGCAGTTTGTCTTTCTATGGGATTTTGCATGATTATTTCAACTATTGTATGTATTTTTGCTAAAGATTTAATGACTATTTTTATAGATGCAAAAGAAACAGAAATTATTATGGAAGGTGTCAAGTATTTAAAAATTGAAGGTGCCTTTTATTGTGGAATTGGTTGTTTGTTTTTGTTGTATGGTTTGTATCGTGCTTTAGGTAAACCTGGTATGAGTGTCGTTCTTACAATATTTTCTTTAGGGACACGTGTTGTGTTAGCTTATGTTTTATCAGCAATTCCAGCGATTGGTGTTACTGGTATTTGGTGGTCTGTTCCTATTGGATGGGCACTTGCAGATTTAATAGGATTAATTTATTATAGGTGTAAAAAAAAGGAATTGCTTTCTTTTAATATTTAGGGGATTATTTATGAACAACAAATGTGTTTTATTAAATGCCAAAAAAAAATGAATTTTGATAGAAAATTAGATTTATCAATACTATCATCTGATTTAACAGTATACGATGATACGACAATTTCCAGATTCTGTAAAATTAATTTGTGAAGCTGGAACAGGTTATAACAATATAGATCTTGATGCAGCAAAGGAAAAGAAAATTACTGTTTGTAATATTCCATCTTATAGTTCAAAGCGTGTTGCTCATACTGCAATCATGATAACTTTACTCATAATTTACAAGTCCCTCATGTTGAAGTTAATGGTAAAACGTTAGGTGTTGTAGGAGTTGGGCATATAGGTGAAAATGTGATTTAAATTGCACAGGCGTTAGATATTGTTAAAAAATGGCTTGCTCAAGGGCGTGGGTTAGATAAAGATTACTTAGCAAAAGATCTTGGTAACTACATAAAAACGCTTGAGCACAGTTGAAACCTTGGTTATGTAATTCTCTTACTTTTTCTTCTCTTTGACTCATCACCCTCACCTCACATCCATTAGTTTATTGATTTTAAAAAGTTTTGAAATATAAAAAAATGTAAACGGAGAGACATTTACATTTTCTGATTTATTATTTAATTTTTTTGTAAATAGAATTTACATCAAACACAAATACATAAAATAAAGTCCATAACATAAAAGCATAACGATTCCACAAGGTTTCCTTAATTCTTTGTGTTTCATTGTACCAAACCAGAGAACTAATCCAGCTATTACTGCAATCATAGAATCGATCATAAACTTACTTTCAAAAGGAACACTACAAATAAGAGATGTTGTTCCAATAACAAAAAGAATATTAAAAATATTGCTTCCTACAATATTGCCTATCGCAATTCCTGCATTACCACGTTTTGCAGCTGTTACTGAAGTGACGAGTTCAGGAAGAGATGTTCCAAAAGCAACAATTGTTAAACCAATAAATCGTTCACTCATACCAAAATAACGAGCAATGGCACTGGCCCCACTTACCGCAAAGTCACTTCCTTTAACAACAAGGATTCCTCCAAGGAGAATAAAGAGAAGACATTTCCAAACGGGAATATCTTTTTCTTCTTCTTGAGTTTCACTATTTTTTGCCATGATAAATAGATAAACAAGATAAGCAATAAAAAGAATCCAAAGGAAAACACCTTCAATAAAATTAATTTTCATATCTGTCATACCAAAGATCATGAGGATGATTGTTATAAAAATCATAAAGGGAATTTCATAACGGATGGTTGATTTTTGTATTTTTACATTGGTGATCAAGGCTGTAATACCTAAAATAATAAAAATATTTAAGATATTACTACCTACCACATTTCCAATAGTAATCCCTGCATTTTGTTGCATGGCAGCCGTAATACTTACAGCAGCTTCAGGCATACTTGTTCCCATAGCAACAATTGTAAGACCAATGATTAGTTGGGGGATACCCATTTTTCTAGCAATACTTGCCGCCCCGTCTACAAACCAATCAGCTCCTTTTACTAGAAAAATAAAACCTACTAATAAAATAATAATTTGTTGAATCATAACGATTACTCCTTCCTTTTATTTTGCAGTAGGTATAAAAAAAAGCGGACTCCTACTGCATTGCAGTAAAAGTCTCGCTATTCAATCACTTTCCGAGTTATAAATTTTATAACTGTACTGACGAAGAAGTGAACCAAGTGCTTGGCAAGCTACTCCCTTTTATGAAATTTATTCTATCAAATAATATTTATTTAAGCAACTTTAAATTAATTTTAAATATTTAAAGGCATTGTATAAACCATCTTCATTTACATCATCAGTAATATAATCAGCGGCTTCTTTAATTTCAGAACCACCATTACCCATCGCAACATTATAAGCGCAACATTCAAACATCGACAAGTCAATTTTAGCATCACCAAAAGAAATCGTATCTTTAGGATCAGCATGTAAATAATCTAATAGGACTTCAATAGCATTTCTTTTAGTAATACCTGTAGGTCCTAAATCACCAAATAATGCAACTTCTCCTTTACCTCCCCAAGTATTCGCAACTAAATGAGGGAAGTCTACTTTAGAATCTAAATGGTCTTGATATGTTCTTAAAATGAAACTGATTTTATTAACATCGTCGCGGTATAACTCATCTCCTTGTAAATGAATGAAACCATCAATAAAATGTTGAGCAGAACTTTTGGCATTCTCTAAGCTTGCTCCTTTACCTTTGGCGTATTTTACCATGGTTTCAGGTCCTTGTTCTAACATATAATCATTACAATACATACCACTATTAGCTTCTAAATAAAAACCAATATGTCTTTCATTACACCAATCAACAATATTTTTTACATCTTCTTTAGACAAACCTTGATGCATTACAACATGATTATTATCTTCAACATAAGCACCATTTCCACCAATCATTCCATCTAAATCACATAAATTTCTTTGTAAGATTTCTGCTTTTGAACATCCTGTACAAATATAAACTTTATGGCCATTAGCTCTAGCTTGATCAACAGCTTTTGCGGCTGAAGCAGGTAATTTTGCTTCATAATCAATTAATGTTCCATCGACATCTAAAAATACAATTTTACTCATACTTTTCTCCTTTTTCTTATAACTTCATTGTACTAAAAATGAAAGGGAAAGTCATTGATAATATTGCTACAAATTTAAAAGCATAAAAGAAAAGGTTAGAGCTGCAATTCTAACTCTTTCTCTTTAATAAGAACCTTAACATGTAAATATGAATTAACTATTTCTTTTAATAAAACCTGTAAAATTTTTAATAAAGTTTATATTTTTTTTAAAATGTGTTTTTTGACTATGATTTTAATAAAATAATAAAGACAAGCAATAAATACAATAAAAAGGAAAAAGAATGGAATAGGATCTATATTTGCAAATACAAAAAATGCTTGAATTGAATCAAAATTATATTTGATTGTTAATAATAACATACCTATAAAAAAGTTAGAAAAAAATACTAAAAAGTATATCTCGTCTCTATCAATCAATTTTCTATTTTCCATATTATTTACCTCATTTTTAAACTCTTCTATATGAACATTGTATAGGATATAAAATAATTAAAATAGAATTAAAAAAATATAGATATTATGGTATAATATAAGATTTAAAAGGAACTATTTATTGAATATTAAAAATGATAAAGTTTATATTTTTTATCGTAGATAGTCTTAAGATGCAATGCTATAATATTGATGAAATTCAAAAACATTAGATATCACAAAATGAAAAGGCTAGAGTGGCAGCTCTAACCTTTTCTTGTTTTTTAGCGTGAACATTTAACACGAGGCTAGTTATCGTTTGAAAAATCTGTCTAACCATTTGCATATGTAATAAGTCATTACGCCTGCCATGACAGAACAAACTAAGTTAAATACCATCTCCTGTCAAGGAGTGTCCGATAACACTTTTATTATATCAAAGTCTTTTACTCAATTTGTCTCAAATTTAAGAAGTGATATAATAGAAATACACAGGAGAATTATATATATGAGAAAAGATTTAGGAGATAAAATGCAATTTATGCCTTTACCTGTTTTAATGCTTGCAACATATGATCAAGATGGTAAGGCCAATGTCATGAATGCTGCGTGGGGTGGTGTTTATGATTATAATCAAGTTTATGTATCACTTTCTAAACATAAAACAACAGATAATTTAGAATTAAAGAAAGCTTTTACTTTATCTTTTGCGACAAAGAAAACGGAAAAGATTTCTGATTATTTTGGTGTTGTTTCTGGAAATAAAGAAGATAAGATTGAAAAAAGTGGTGTCCATGTAACACCTTCAAAATATGTAGATGCACCAATTATTGAAGAATATCCACTTACTTTAGAATGTACTGTTGAATCTTTTGAAGATGGAAACTTAATTGGAAATGTTGTGAATGTTTCTATTGATGAAGATTATTTAGATGAAAATGGTAAGATAGATGTAGATAAAATGGAAATTATTGCTTTTGATATGGTAAATAATACGTATCGTGTTTTAGGAGAAAATGTTGGTAAAGCTTTCAAAGATGGTTTTGATTTATAAAAAATAGTGCATCGTTTGATGCACTATTTGTAGTTGTGATAGTAGCGTTCTGGTAAAGGAGCGTGTTTTTTATAGTTTTGAATATATAAAGGAAGATAAATAAGAGCTTCTTTTAAGGTTTGTTGGTAGATCTTATCAAGAATATCATTATATTTTTCCATTTCTTTATTATGATGGTAGTTAATAATTAAACCTTGGAGTTTATGAAAATTGAATGTGAGATGGAAACATCCATAAATAAGCCCCCTTTTTAAAAAACTAGGGGCTTTTAATAAATGATCAATTCTTTTTAATCCTTTAAGAGCTTTTTCAATATCTAAATAAGATAGTTCAGGAAAAAAGGATTGAATAGTACATATTTCTTTTTCTTTAAAGCGAATATGTTCATAGATTTCTTTATGTAATGGATCTTGATGATTTCTTTTTAAAAGAAGACGATCGTAATCGGATTCTATTTCAAAATGATCCATATTTGTATTTTTAATCATCCTTTTAATATAAGGGTGCATTTGACTATCTAATAAATAATGACAAATAAAACCAAGAATATAAGCAAGTTGTGCTTCACTTTGAATAATATCTTGTGCCTTTTCAAAGAAAGTATTGGCTTTTTCTTGATGCATCTTTCTTGCTATTTTATTCCATCTTTCATAAAAGAAAATATCTGGACCATGAAGACCAATTAAAAAACAATTTTCATTTCTGAGTAATAAATCTTTAATATTTTGATCATCAAGATGTTTATAAACATCTTTACCAAAACAATAATGTGTATATCCAGCAGGCATTAGAGAAGTTCCTTATATTGTTCTTCTTTAAAACCAACAAGAACTTTGTCTTTCGTTTCAAGTATAGGTCTTTTAACAAGCATTCCATTAGTAGAAAGCAGTTCTAATTGTTCATCTTCACTTAAAGTCGGTAAAATATCTTTTAAATGTTTTTCTTTATAAAGATTACCTGATGTATTAAAGAATCTTTTAAGTGGTAATCCACTCTTTAAATAAAGTGCTTTTAATTCATCTTTATTTAGTTTTTCTTCAACGATATGTCTTTCATCAAACTCAATTTGATGATCCGTTAAGAATTTTTTAGCTTTTTTACATGTAGAACATTTTGGATAACAAATAAATAACATAAATATCCCTCCTGTTTCCATCATATCAAAATTACTGATAAATGAAAAATAATAAGGCTTATTATTGTATACTATTTAAAGATGTGATAAAATCTATTCAAATAAAGATAGAGGCGCAAGATGTTATGAGATTATTATTATTTGATGCAACAAGGTAATGAAGGAGGAGCACTTGCCGAAAGATTGTATCTATTGCATGAGGTATAATCTTGGGTGTCTAGGAAAGACCTATTCAACTGTCATTATCTAAAGGTAATGGGGAGCTATCATTGATAACGAATTTTTTTGTTGCAATGATACTCATTGCAATTTTTTATTTGTCACTTTTTATATGAGGGTGAATAAAATATAGGGAGGAAATTATGAACGATATTATTGAAGCTATAAGTTGTGAAAGAGAAATCATTCAACTTAAGTTATTAAATGTACCAAAACATCCTAAAATGATTGCGAAAATCTTTTCTATATTAAAAGATGAAGAAATTAATGTAGACATGATTTCACAAGTTACTGTTGATGATTTTGTTCAAATTGAAATTACATTAGATCAAGAATTCCAATTAAAACTAAATCAAGCAATCATGAAATTAAAAGATGAATTTAAACAAATTCAAATTTATCAAATTAGAAAATACGCTAAAGTTGCTGTTGGGGGAAAATTGGTGGAAACAACACCAGGTTTAGCAGCTGAAGTATTTGATGTCTTAGGACAAGCTAATATTCATTTTTATCAAATTACGACAAGTAAAAGAACAATTTCTTTAGTTATTGATAAAAAGAATTTAGATCAAGCAATTCAGTTATTAAAAGAAAGATTTCATATCGAGGAGGATAAATAAATATGACAATTTTTGAAGGAAGTGCAGTTGCACTTGTATTACCAATGTTTGATAACGGAGACATTGATTTTGAAGGATTTAAAAAACAAGTTCAAAGAATGATTGATGGTGGTGTACAAGCTTTACTTGTAAATGGAACAACAGGTGAAACAGCAACCATTACAATTGAAGATGAATTTAAATTATTAGATCTAACATTAGAACTTGCGAAAGGAACAGGGGTTAAAGTTATTTGTGGAGCTGGTTCAAATGATACACAAACAGCTTTAAAGAAAGCACGTTATGCTAAAGAAAAAGGGGCAGATGCGATTCTTGTTGTAACACCTTACTACAATAAAACAAGTCAAAGAGGTTTAATTCAACATTATACAACAATTGCTGATGCTGTTGATATTCCAATGATTTTATACAATGTACCAGGAAGAACAGGATTAAATATTTCAGTTGATACCGTTGTTGAACTTGCTAAACATAAAAATATTCAAGCAATGAAAGATGCCACTGATAATATTGCTTATGCCATGGAAGTCTTAGCGAAAACAGCTGATTTAGACTTTGATTTATATTCAGGATGTGATGATAATATCCTTCCATTTATGGCAGCTGGAGGAAAAGGAGTTATTTCTGTTACTTCTAACTTATATCCAGAAGCGGTAGAAAAATTAACACAATTAATTTTAAAAGGAAATATTAAAGAAGCACAACCATTAGCTTATGCTTTAGATCCTATTTCACGTTTATTATTTATTGATGTAAACCCAATTATGCCTAAAGCAGCTCTTGCTAAAATGGGTGTTTGTGGAGAATGTTTAAGATTACCATTAATTACAACAACTGATGAAAATAAAAAAGCATTATTTGATGCAATGGATGAATTTGAAAAATTGGGGTATTAGGATGAAAGTATTATTATATGGATATGGTTTGATGGGTAAGAAAGTTGCTCATCAATTAAGAGAAAAAGATGAGTTTGATTTAATTGGTGTGGTTTCTTATGAATTTGATGAAAAAGCACCAGAAGCAATGTATAGTAATTTAACAGAAGTCCAAGATCGTGCGGATGTGATTATTGATTTTTCACATCCAAACAATCTTGATGATATTTTAGCTTACGCTAAAAAGAATAAAACAAAAGTTGTTTTTGCAACAACTGGTTTTTCTAAGAAAGAATTAGATAAGATTGAAGAAGCTTCTAAAGAAATTGCTATCTTCCAATCTTATAATACAAGCTTTGGAATTCAAATGGTGACAAAAATTTTAAGACAAGTTGCTAAAGAATTCTATGATAATGGTTATGATATTGAAATCTTAGAAAAACATCATAATCAAAAAATTGATGCACCATCAGGTACAGCAAAACTTTTATATGAAGTAATGGAAGATGAAATTCAAGGAACAACACCTGTTTATGATCGTAGTTCACTTCATGAAAAAAGAAAAAAAGAAGAAATTGGTATTCAAGCTCTTCGTGGTGGAACAATTTTTGGTGAACATGAAATTATGTTTGCAGGATTAGATGAAATTATTGAAATTAAACATACAGCTTTATCAAAAGATGTTTTTGTTCAAGGTGCTTTGGCTGCAGCTAAAGCTTTGCAAGATAAAGAAGCTGGTTTATTTACATTAAAAACACTTTATTAGGGAGAAAAGAAATGGTTTTACAAACTGAATTTGCACAAATTAAGGGAAACGATTTATACATAGATGATGTCAAAGCAACTGATTTAGTAAAACAATATGGAACACCACTCTATGTTATGTCTGAAGGACATATTAGAAAACAATTTAATACACTAAAAACAAAAATGATTGATAAATATGAAAATACATTACCACTATTTGCTTCAAAATCATTTTCGTGTAAAGCAATCTATAAATTAGCTATGGAATATGGAGTAGGAATTGACTGTGTTAGTGCAGGAGAAATCTCTGTTGCTTTAAAAGCAGGATTTGATCCTAAAAAAATCTATTTCCATGGAAATAATAAATTACCTTCAGAAATTCAATACGCATTAGAAAACGGTGTTGAAAACTTTGTTATTGATAACTTCTATGAAATTGAACTTGTTGAAGAAATTGCTTCAAAATTAAATGTCATGGTCAATGGTTTAGTCAGAATCACACCAGGTGTTTATGCGGGTGGACATGATTATATCCGTGTTGGAGCCAAAGATACAAAATTTGGTTTTTCAAGTCATGATAATACATACTTAAAAGCAATTAAAAAAGTTATTGATGCACCACATATCAACTTTGATGGAATTCATTGTCACGTAGGTAGTCAAATTGAAGAAATTCAAGCTTATGTACTTGCAATGAATAAATTTGTAGATATCGCTTATGAAATCTATGATATCTTTGGAATCGTTATTAATAAATTAAATGCTGGTGGTGGTTTTGGTATCCAATATACAGCAAGTGATCACCCACTAGAATTTGATGATGTTGTTTCAACGATCATGGATATCATCTATAAAGGTTTCGATAAAAGAGATATGAAAAGACCAATGGTCTTAGTAGAACCAGGACGTTATTGTGTAGGTAATGCTGGAATTACTTTATATACAGTAGGTTCTTATAAATATATTAGAGATATTAGAGATTATATTAGTGTCGATGGTGGAATGACAGATAACATTCGTTCATCATTATATAATGCTAAATACGATGCTGTTATTGCTAATAAAGCAGGAGAAGAAGCAGATCATTTAGTAACAGTTGCTGGTAAAAACTGTGAATCAGGAGATATTTTGATTAAAGATATTATGTTACAAGATCCTCAACCAGGTGATATTCTTGCAATGTTCTCTACAGGAGCTTATCATTATTCAATGTCTTCTAACTACAACCAATTACCAAAACCTGCTGTTGTCTTTACATACCAAGGTCATTCTAAAGAAGTTATTCGTAGACAAACTTTTGATGATTTAGTAGCTTATGATGTAGATTAAAAATATATAAATAGCCTCTAGGTTCATAACCAAGGGGTTTTTAATTTGGAATTGATTAATAAAATTTTTTTTATAGAATGAATATTAATAAATGTGAAAAAATATAATTATAAATTTTATATTAAAAAGCGATGAAATAAATACTATACAATGGTAAAATAGGGTATCTAATATATAAACTTTTTTGAGGAAAGGGGCTTTAGGAATGATAATAAAAAATATTACTAATCAATACCTTATTGAAAGTGAAGAAAATCAGTATTTTGATCGTAAAAGTGCAAGAATAAAACCTGTAGACATTCTTAGACATATAGTTGCTTTTGCAAATGCAAACGGTGGAGTTTTAGTTGTTGGGATAGAAGATAATGGAGAAATTACTGGTTTTGATTGCATGAATGCGCATAAAGTAAATGAATTTTTAGAAGCACCTTATTTAATTGATGGAAATGTAAAAATTAATTATGAAGAAAGGTTAATAGAAAATAAAAAAGTTCTTTTATTTGAAATAGAACCAAGCGAAAATTATGTAATAAAAACTAAAGATTCTAAAGTATATTTAAGAGTAGGCGATAAATCAAAACTATTAAATCATGAACAAATAATTCAATTAGAATATGATAAAGGTGAGAGAAGATTTGAAGATTTAGTAGTAGAAGAATCTACATTTGAAGATGTTGATACCGAATTACTTTCTAAATATAAAGAAATTTTAAATACTAATTTATCTTTAGAAGAAATTCTTGAAGCGAGAGCCCTCATGAAAAAAGGACATTTAACTTATGCTGGAATATTACTATTTGGAAAATTTCCTACAAAATATTTACCTAATGCGCGTGTTAGGTTATTAAAGTTTGAAGGAAATAAAATGGAAACAGGGAGAAGATTAAATATTATTAAAGAAATCAATTATGAAAGTGCAATTCCTAGAATTATAGAAGATATAAAGCGAGAAATGCATTCTCAATTAAGAGATTTTCAATATTTAGCAGAAGATGGTATGTTTAAAACAATTCCAGAATATCCTGAATTTCCTTGGTTTGAAGGAATTGTTAATGCGATAACACATAGAAATTATTCATTACAAGGTGATTGCATTAGAATTTCATTATATGATGATCATTTAGAAATTTTTAGTCCAGGGAAATTACCAAATATAGTAACACTTGAAAACATGAAATATACAAGATATTCTAGAAACCCTCGAATTGCAAGAGTATTAACAGAGTTTGGATATGTTAAAGAATTAAATGAAGGAGTAAAACGTATATATGATGAAATGCAAGAATCATTTTTAAAAGATCCAATATACACAGAACCTAATTCATCATCAGTTTTATTAACTTTAGAAAATAGTATTGTTTCTAGAAAAGCAAGAATAGAAGAGAATAGGAATATTACTTTTGATCCAACCACTCTACCAGAAAAACAACTATTGGTTTACGGTATTATATCTAGTCATCCAGGATTAAATGCAAAGCAAATTTCAGAAATATTAACATTAAAAAAGAGTAGTATAGAAACAGCTATTAAAGGATTAAAAAAGAAAGATATAATAGAACATACTGGAAGTAGAGCTTATGGAGGGTATGTGGTAAAAAAATAAATTAGTATTAGGACCGCCGAAAGACCGCCGAAAGACCGCCGAAAGACCGCCGAAAGACCGCCGAAAGACCGCCGATATGACAACCGAGATGAAAAATTTTGTTAAAGAAAATACGAATAAGTGTTCTCTTTTTTATATATTTATAACTTAATACATTGTAAAATATATGTAATAAATTGTTTAAGGAGATTCTTTTATGAATATTACAGGTTATAACTTAGAAACATTGAGGGAGAAAATAAGAAATTTACAAGAAGAAAATAATAAATTAAAAGAATTGCTAAAAAAGTCAAATATAGTATTTGGTGAAAATATGAATACTCTAACAAATGATATAACTGAATATAATGAAGATCAGGGTGCTTGTATAAAAGACCAATACATTACAAGTAAAATGGCTGCATTTTTTTTAACTATATTTCAAGGTAGAAGAGATGTTTATGCATTAAGAGGTTCACGAGGAGGTTATTTTCCACAATGTATTAATAGATGGAATAATGTTTGTCCTAAACAAAATAACATAAAAATATCATGTACAGATTGTCAACATAAGCAATGGAAAGAATTAAACAGAGATATTGGATTAAACCATTTACTTGGTTACAAAGATAATTGTACAGATGTAATAGGCATTTATCCTCTTTTAGAAAATGACACGTGTAAGTTTATTGTTTTTGACTTTGATAATCATGATGAAGAAAATATAGATAATAGTGATTGGAAAGATGAAGTGGATGCTTTAAGAAAAATTTGTGAAGAAAATAATATTGATATTTTAATAGAACGCTCTCGTTCTGGAAATGGGGCACATGCTTGGATAATATTTACAGAATTTATACCAGCATCTTTAGCAAGAGATTTTGGTTATCTATTAATAGAAAAAGGAGCTGCATCAATTAACTTAAAATCATTTAGATATTATGACCGAATGTTTCCTACACAAGATCATAGTCAAGGGCTAGGGAATGTTATAGCACTTCCGTTACAAGGTAAAGCGTTGAAAAATGGTAATAGTGCTTTTGTTGATGAAAATTGGAACGCTTATTATGATCAATGGTTGATTCTTAATAAATTTAATAGATTAACAAAAAATGATATCGAAAGATATATTAAAAAATGGAAGATTGAATTAGCAGAAGGTAAAGGATTGTTGATAAATCCTAATCGGGAAGCGAGGATTAAGCCATGGAAAAAAGAGGAGGGCTTTTATAAAGAAGACGTTGTAGAAAAAATGACAATTGTACTTGCAGATGGTATTTATATAGATGCTTTGAATTTAAAACCTAGGATTCAAAATCAAATAAGAAGTTTAGTTGCTTTTGATAATCCAATATTTTATAAGAATAATAGATTAGGTTATTCAAATTGGAATCAACCTATGGTTGTTTATATGGGAAGAGATGTTAATGATTATATTAAAATTCCTAGGGGATTAATGGAAAAAATCGTCGAAAAATGTTCACAGGCAAATATTTTATATGAGGTTGTTGATAAAAGAGAACGAGGAAAACCAATTGATGTAGAATTTAAAGGACAATTAAAAAACAATCAAGTTATAGCAGAAAAAGAATTATTAAAATATGATAATGGTATTTTAAATGCAACAACAGCTTTTGGAAAAACGGTTGTTGCGAGCCATATTATTTCAAAAAGAAAAGTAAGTACATTGATTATTATGCAAAGTGTCAATTTAATTAACCAATGGGTAGAAGAATTACACAAATTTTTAGACATAAACGAAGAATTGCCAACTTATCAAACCAAAACAGGAAAAATAAAAACAAGAGCTGATGTGATAGGAGTTCTTTATGGAAATAAAAATACATTAACAGGGATAATAGATGTTGTATCTGTTAATTCAATTTATGATAAAAATGGGAAAAGTAAGTTAAAAGATTCCTATGGTATGGTGATTGTTGATGAATGTCATCATGGGGCATCTACTGTATTTGAAAGTGTACTAAATAAGATAAATTCAAAATATGTTTATGGTGTTTCAGCAAATGATAAGAGAATTGATCGATTAGAAAAGAAAGTATATATGTTGATAGGACCTATAAGGCACCAATTTACAAGTAAACAAAGAATAGAACAACAAAATATAGATCATTATGTTTATCCACGTTTTACCCGTGTTATTAATTTAGGGGATAGTAAACAAGATATAAATAGTGCTTATTTATTAATAGCAAAAAGTACAATAAGAAATGAAATGATTATTTCAGATGTAAAAGAATGTATTAAAAATAAAAGAACACCCATTGTTTTAACTCGTTATAAAGAACATGCAAAATATTTATATGATGTTTTGAAGAAAGATGTGCTAGATAATACTTTTTTGATATATGGTGATAATACACAAAAGAAAAATGAAGAAGTAAGAAAACAATTGTTGGAAATAAATCAAAATGAATCATTTATTTTAGTTGCTACTTCACAATCTGTAGGTGAAGGGTTTAATGTTCCAAGATTAGATACACTCTTTATTACAACACCGGTTTCAGGAGAACCATTGGTAGAACAATTTTTAGGAAGAATAAATAGGGATTATAAATTTAAAGAAAGTGCTATAGTATATGATTATGTAGATTTACATATTAACTTTTTTAATAATATGTATAAAAAGCGGTTAAGAGCTTATAGGAAAATTGGTTTTGATGTTATTACAAATGTAGTAAACAATAAACAAGAGGTTCACCATATTTATAATTATAATGATTATTTTGAGATATTTGCGCAAGATATTCATGAAGCAAATAAAGAAATAATTGTATGTAGTCCACAATTAGATGAAAAGAAAATATTTGAATTTATTGATTTAGTAAAAAACAAACAAGAAAAAGGAATTACAGTAATAGTCATTACAAAAAATCCGAATGATTTACAATTTGATAACCCAGATTATGCAAATTATCTTATATGTCATTTAAAGCAAGCAGGGATAATTGTTGAATTATATGAAAATCTAGATAATCATTATGCTCTTATTGATCAAGAGATTGTATGGCATGGAGGAATTAATTTATTAGGAAGACCAGATATATATGATAATTTGATTAGATTAAAATCAGTTGAAATTGCAACGGAGTTATTAACGTTAGATAAAAATGAATAAGAGGGAATGTTTGGCTTATTTTCCCTCTTTACTTTATCTCGTCATCATTTTAATCCAAGCAGTACTGCCAAATTCAATTTCGTCTTCATAATCATCAAAGTCATTATAATAAAATAAATCATATTCTTTATTAGATGATGTATGTAGATAACCGTAAGTATAATTTTCTATATCTAATTGAAGAAATACAGTATAGTTAGAAAGATTCATTTGTTTAAGAAGTAATTGGATTTCTTCTTCATCTTTATTAGTAGATAAACAATGTATTTGATCATCTTTTAAATTAAATGGATTATTTTGATAATAGGGTTTGATTTGTATTTTTAATGTATTCATATGACACCTCAAAAATATTATAAGATATTTTTCATTTATTGAAAGTCATTTGAAAATAAAACAAAACAAAGTATAGTGTAATTGAGGTGAGTGAAATGAGACGATTTGAAAGAGAAGTAGTCGATTATAAATTAATAGAAGCTATGCTTCAAGAAATGAATATTATTAATGTGGGAATGAATGATGAAGATGGTTTTCCTTATGTTGTGCCAATGAGTTTTGGGTTTGAGATGACAGATGCGCATTTGAATGTATATACACATTTTATGAAAGTAGGAAAAAAAGTAGAATTACTTAAGAAAGATCCAAGAGTATGTATTGAATTTAGTATCTTTAATGATTTTCCTGATAAGAAATATAAAGGACATTATCATGATTATCGTAGTGTGATTGCGAAAGGGAAAATGAAGATGTTAGATTATAAAGATGATCCAGAAACATGGGAAAAAGGTTATAATTTGCTTTATATATGTAATGATCGTGCTATTAAACCATTGAGTGAAAGAAAAGTTATTCCAGGTATATATATTGGTGTTATTGAATGTGATTTAAAAGATGTGACTGCAAAATCAGAGTTTCCACTTAGAAGTGTAGAAGATGTTCCATTTTTAAATGTTTATGAACAAGAAGATGATGAAGTACCATTTGATATTTCTGATATTATTGCTGATAGAAAAGCAAGAAGAGATAAATAGGAGCTTAAAAGTCTCCTTTTATTTTTAGGCAAAAGAAACAAAATGTTTGAATTTATGTGGAAAAATAATCGTTTTTTCAATAAATGTTTCTAAACAATATCTTAATATTTAGGATTCATGTATAATGAAATTGATATATTGTTTTTGATTTAAAACAATTTTATTGGAGAAAGGAATATAAAAAATGAGTATGAAAAAATATGAGGAGTGGAATGCAAACCATAAGCATGACAATCCTCCAAGAGAGAAAATTGTTAAATTAGGAAGAAAGATTACTGATGTTGCCGGACACATTTTCGGTGGTGTCAAAGTTGAAGATCCTGAATATTGGGGATTGGCTGAAATTGTCAGTGATGAAATGGCAGATATTGCTTTAGCAATGAAAAAGCGTACCCCTTATACATTTAAAGAAATGTGTGATTTATGTAAGGTTTCAAAAGATCAAGAAGAGCATTTCCAAAAAACTTTAGATGAAATGAGTTATTTAGGATTGTTAGAATATGATTATGGTTATCATTATGACCATCATGGACGCACAGCGCCACAAAGTGAAAGAAGATATATTCTACCAATGTTTGTACCTGGAAGTGCTGAATTATTTAATATGGAAGAATTACCAGATCGTTCAAATCCTCGTCTAGAAGATCATCCTGATGTCGCGGCATTTTTTGAACGTATGACTTATATTCCTCTTGCCGGTATTACACAAATGGTTCCACCTGGAGGGGCAGGAGTAGGAATGCATGTTATTCCTGTAGAAAAAGCTATTTCAATGGAAAATGAAGCTATTGATATTGAAAAGCTTTCTTACTGGTTAGAAAAATATGAAGGTAAAATTGGTGTAGGAAGATGTTCTTGTCGAGCTTCAAGAAAAGCCATTGATGATGGTTGTGCTGATGATGATTTTGGTTGGTGTATTGGTGTTGGTGACTTTGCTGATTATTGTAGAGAAACAGGTAAAGGACATGATATTACTAAAGAAGAAGCCTTAGCTATTTTAAAGCGTGCGGAAGATAATGGTTTTGTTCATCAAATTACGAATATTGATGGAGAAAATAAAATATTTGGTATTTGTAACTGTAATGTTGAAATTTGTAATGCTTTAAGAACATCACAATTATTTAATACCCCAAATATGTCACGTTCTGCTTACGTTGCTCATGTAGAAAAAGATAAATGTGTAGCTTGTGGTAGATGTGTGGAATATTGTCCAGCAGGGGCTGTACGATTAGGACAAAAATTATGTAAAAAAGATGGTACAGAAGTACAATATCCAAAACAAGAATTACCTGATGCTGTTAAATGGGGACCAGAAAAATACGATTTTAACTATCGTGATAATAATAGAATTAATACCCATGAAACAGGAACTGCTCCTTGTAAAAGTGCTTGTCCTGCACACATTGCTGTTCAAGGATATATTAAAATGGCCTCTCAAGGAAGATACAAAGATGCTTTGGCTTTAATTAAAAAACAAAATCCATTCCCAGCAGTATGTGGAGCGGTATGTAATAGAAGATGTGAAGATGCGTGTACACGTGGTAAAATTGATGAAGCTTTATCAATTGATGCCATTAAAAGATTTATTGCCAAACAAGATTTAAATGCTGATACAAGATATATTCCACCTGTAGTTATTCCAGCAAGTATTCATATGGATCATTTTGATGAAAAGATTGCGATTATTGGTGGGGGACCTGCTGGTTTAACAGCAGCTTTCTATCTTGCACAAACAGGATATCGTCCTACTGTTTTTGAAAAGAACGAACATCCAGGAGGAATGTTACGTTATGGTATTCCATCTTATAAATTAGAAAAAGATGTTCTAGATGCTGAAATAGATGTCGCAAAAGAAATGGGTGTAGAAATCAAAACAGGAATTGAAGTAGGAAAAGATGTAACAATTCAACAATTAAGAGAACAAGGGTATCAAGCGTTCTATATTGCCATTGGTTGCAGTGCGGGTAGCTTACCTGATATTAAAAATATAAATTCACAAGGTGTAATGACAGCGATTGATTATTTACATGAATCTAACTGTGGAAATATACCGTTTGATGGTAAAGTCGTTGTCGTTGGTGGTGGAAATGTGGCCATCGATGCTTCTCGTGTATCATCAAGAAATAAAACAAGTCAAGTACAACAATTCTGTTTAGAACAAGAAGTAGATATGCCAGCTTCTAATGAAGAAATTGCAGAAGCAAGAGAAGATGGTGTAACGATTCATTGTGGATGGGGACCTCAAGAAATAATTGAAACAAATGGTAAAGTAAGTGCTATTGTTTTCAAAAAATGTGTTTCCGTATTTAATGATGAAGGTAAATTTGCGCCAGTTTATGATGAAAATACAACAGTTACAGTTGATTGTGAACGTGTTATCTTTGCCATCGGTCAACGTAGCGTTTGGGGAGATTTATTAAAAGGTGAAGATGTGAAGTTTAATGGACCAGCCATTGAATTAAATAAAGTCACTTTCCAATCAAGTGTTGAAGATATCTTTGCAGGTGGAGATGTTTATACAGGACCTAAATTCGCTATTGACGCAATTGCACAAGGAAAGATTGCTGCTGAATCATTACATCGTTATGTTCATCATGGACATATGGAAACAGGACGTAATCGTTGGGAATTTAAACCACTTGATACAGATGATATTTTAGTGGAAAGTTATGATCGAGGACCTAAACAAGTAGAAGGTATTAATTCAAAAGTAACTGATAAGTTTAAAGATAATGTTTTAGCACTTACAGAAGAACAAATTAAAAAAGGAACATCAAGATGTTTAGGCTGTGGTGCAACGATTGTTGATGCTAATAAATGTATTGGTTGTGGTATTTGTACAACAAAATGTGATTTTGATGCTATTAAATTACATCGTGATCATCCAGAATGTTCAACAATGACAGTAGCTGAAGATAAATTTAAAGCAATTATTCCTTATCAATTAAAACGTGTAAAAAATATTATTTTAAAGAAAAAGGTAGAACATTAAGATGCATGAATTAGGAGTAACCTTTTATGTTGTAAGAGATGTAAAAAAAGTAGCTGAAGAAAACAATGTAAAAAAAATAGATTATGTGACACTGGAAATTGGAGAAGTTTCTGGTGTCATTCATGATCAATTAGTAGATTGTTGGAACTGGGCAAGAAAAAAAGAAGCTGTGACAGAACATGCAAAAATCTATATTGAAACATTAGAAGCGATTACTTATTGTGAAGATTGTAAAGGACAATATAGAACCATTGATTATGGGAAAAAATGTCCTTATTGTCATAGTGAACATACTTATTTACTCAAAGGAAATGAGTTTAATATTAAGGAGATTGGTATTTATGAAGATAGTGGAACTTAAACAAAATATCTTTAAAGAAAATGAAGTCACTGCAGATAAAATACGTGATGAATTTAAAAAACAAGGAAAATTAATGATCAATGTGATGTCTTCACCGGGATCAGGGAAACCCACAACACTTCTTCGTACCATTGAAAGATTAAAAGATATTTGTCGTGTCGGTGTTATGGAATGTGACATTGATGCCAGTGTTGATGCTCAAACCATTGAAGAAGGGGGCGCTAAGGCCATTCAACTTCATACGGGTGGAATGTGTCATATGGATGCAGCAATGACACAACAAGGTTTAAATGAAATGGGGATTGATGATGTTGATCTTATTTTCATTGAAAATGTTGGAAATCTTGTATGTCCGGCAGAATTTGATACCGGTGCAGGAATCAATATAACGATCTTATCAGTTCCTGAAGGGGATGATAAACCTGCAAAATATCCTCTTGTTTATACTGTATCTGATGTTGTTTTAATTAATAAAGTAGATGCTTTAGCAGTCTTTGATTTTGATAAAGAGTTGGTTGAAAAAAGAATTCATACTTTAAATCCAAAAGCACAAATCTTTTATATTTCTGCTAAAAAAGATGAAGGATTTGAATCTTGGATCAATTATTTAAAAGAAAAAATGAAAGAATGGGAGGAAAAATAGGTGTCAAAAGTAAGAGTCATAGAAGTTCATGAAAATGTCTTTAACGCTAATAATCTAGCAGCTGATGAACTTCGTGAAAGATTATCTGAAAAAAAGGTAACCATGCTTAATGTGATGTCTTCACCAGGTTCTGGAAAAACAACCCTTCTTTCAGATGTCATCAATAGAATTAAAGACCAATATAAAATAGGTGTTATGGATGTTGATATTGAAACATCTTTAGATGCTCAAAAGGTTGCGGATAAAACAGGTGTTCCTTCTATTCAAATTCATAATGGAGGTTTATGTCATATTGATGCAGAAATGACAACAAGAGCTATTGATGAATTTGGGGTCGATGATTTTGATCTTCTTTTTCTAGAAAATATAGGAAATCTTGTCTGTCCTGCAGAATTTGATACGGGGGCTCATAAAAACCTTATGATTTTATCAGTTCCTGAAGGAGACGACAAACCATTAAAATATCCTTTAATGTTTAGTGTTTGTGATCTTGTATTGATTTCTAAAATAGATACATTAGATTATTTTGATTTTGATATTGAAAAAGCAAAAGAAAATATCAAAAACTTAAATCCTAATGCAACAATTCTTTGTGTCAGCGCTAAAAGTGGTGAAGGCATGGATGAGTTTGTAGATTGGCTTAAAGAAACAATAACTAACTAAAAAGCAGTGATGAAATGAAGTCGTTTCATCAACTGCTTTTTTTAATTTCTTCATTAAGTATTTCTAAAAAGATTTCAATAGCTTTAGGAAAAACTTTATATTTTTTCCAAACAAGATGACTCCTTAAAGTAAGAGGAGGATTTAAAGGTTTAAAACAAATAGGACTATCATTTGATTCATTATAAAGATGCTTTAATGTTAAAACATAACCAACATTTTCTTCACACATCAGTTTAGCGTTATAAAATAAATTATAAGTTGCTACGACATTTAAAGCTCTTTGATTACCACCAAGCCAACCACTAATACCATTTTTTACCATTTCTTGATTAGAAATAATCATTGGTTTATCTAATAAGTCTTTTGGAGAAATAGTTTCAAAATGTGCAAGTTCACTGTCTTTTTTCATGAGAACACCCCACGTATCAAGAGTCGGTAATGTAAGATAATCATACTTTGATAAATCGGCAGGATCAGTTACAATTCCTAAATCAAAAATACCTTGATCAAGTTGTTCTTCAACATATTGAGCATTTCCACTATAAATATGAAACCTAATATCAGGATGGTGTTGTTGGGTTTTACTGATTGCTTTCATGACAATACGATTTGCTTCACTTTCACTACAACCAAGATAAATATCACCACTAATATATTTATTAATATTCTTTAAATAAGAATCTGTACGATTTACTAAACTAATAATTTGTTTTGCTTGTTCCTTAAATAATCTGCCTTCTTCTGTTAAAGATAAAGAACGCGTTGTACGATTAAATAATGTTATCTGATATTCTTCTTCTAAATCTTTAATTTGTTTAGAAAGTGCAGGTTGTGAGACATTGAGTACTTTAGCGGCCTTGGAGAAACTTTGTTCCTGTGCAACTGTTAAAAAGTATTTTAAAACACGTATTTCCATAAAATCACCTCTAGTAAGAGTATATCACTATTTATAAATAAAAGTAATAAATATATATAATATATAAGTATTTGTAATTATAAATGATGAACTATACAATACAAACGAAAAAAAGGAGGTTATTTATGAATGCATTATCAACATTGTTTCCTGTGTTTTTTATGATTATATTAGGTATGATTGCTCGTATAAAAGGCTTTATTAGTCCTGAACAAAAAGAAGGAGCCAATCATATTGTCTTTAATGTATTATTTCCAATACTTATTTTCAATGTTTTATTTACTGCTAAGATAGAATCATCAGCTATTTTGATTGTTTTATATGTTTTAATTGCTTTTACACTGGCTTTGGTTTTAGGTAAATGTATTACTAAGTTTACAGGTAAGGAAGTAGGACATATTTTTCCTTATTTACTAACTACTTGTGAAGGTGGAAATGTTGCATTACCTCTTTATACTTCTATTGTAGGAGTTGCTTATGCCAGTAATACAGTTATTTTTGATATTGCTGGAACAGTGATTGCTTTTATTATTATTCCTGTTTTAGTTGCCAAAGCTACATCAGGTAATACCAGTACTAAAGAATTATTAAAGACGATTTTTACGAATTCTTTTGTAATTGCAGTGATGTTGGGATTAGTTTTAAATCTTTTAGGTGCCTATGATATGTTGAGTCAAACAGCGTTTATTGATGTTTATACAAATACCATTCAACAAGCGACAGCACGATTGTGAGTCTTATTTTATTGATTATTGGTTATAATTTAAAAATCAATAAAGATACTTTAGGATCATTACTAAAGCTTGTAGGTGTAAGAATTGTCTTCTATATTTTTGTTATTGCAGGATTCTTTGTCTTCTTCCCACATTTAATGGCAGATAAGATCTATATGATGGCTGTTCTCATTTATTTCATGTGTCCAACTGGATTTGCGATGCCAATGTTGATTTCACCACTTAATAAAAGTGAAGAAGATGAAGACTTTACGGCTGCTTTCATTTCATTATTTATGGTAATTACATTGATTGTTTATACATGTGTGGTTTTATTTATTGCATAGAATGAAAATTTAATACATAAGACATAAAAATATTTTATAATAAAAATAATTTAAGGAGGAAAATCAATGAAATTTAGTGAAGATTTTTATTGGGGTGGTGCAGTAGCTGCTAACCAATGTGAAGGTGCTTGGAACGTGGATGGACGTGGAATGGCACGTACAGATGTAACGACAGGTGGAACAGTAAATACACCGCGTATGGTTACTTTTATTGATAAAGATGGGAATAAACAAAAATTACCTAACCATGGATTTAAATTACCAGAAGGAGCTCATTTTGCTGTATTTGATGATGAACTTTATCCAAACCATGATGGTATTGATTTCTATCATCATTATAAAGAAGACATTGCTTTACTTAAAGAAATGGGATTTAAGATGTTTAGATTATCAATCTCTTGGTCAAGAATTTATCCAACAGGAGAAGAAGAAAAACCAAATCAAGCTGGTTTAGATTTTTATCGTAATGTTTTTACAGAACTTAGAAATGCAGGTATTGAACCACTTGTTTCTATTTGGCATTTTGATACACCACTTGCTTTAGAAGAAAAATATGGAGATTGGTTAGATCGTAAATATATTGCCCTTTATGAAAAATACGTAACAACAATCTTTAATGAATACAAAGGACTTGTTAAATACTGGTTAACATTCAATGAAATCAATAATACAATCAATTTCTTACCAGATAATGCCAGTGATGAAGCATATCAAGAAGCTTATCAACATTTACATTATCAATTTGTCGCAAGTGCAAGAGCAGTACAAATTGGACATGAAATTGATCCTGAAAATAAAATTGGATGTATGATTTGTGGTATTACTTATTATCCATTAACATCTGATCCAGAAGATATCTTATTCAATCGTTCTAAATGGGAAAAAGGTATCTTCTATTGTGGAGATGTTCAATGTAAAGGTAAATATCCAACATTTACAAAACGTTTATGGAAGGAACATAATGTTCAATTAGATATTACTGAACAAGATTTAGAAGAACTTAAAAAAGGAACAGTAGATATGTATACTTTCTCTTATTACATGTCACAAGCTGTTACTACTCATAAAAATGATGATACAGTAAGTGGTAATATGTCATTTGGTGTACGTAACCCATATTTAGAATATTCTGATTGGGGATGGGCACTTGATCCTAAAGGATTAAGATATTATTTAGAAATGATTTATGATCGTTATGAAAAACCATTAATGGTTGTAGAAAATGGTTTAGGTGCTTATGATACTGTAGAAGAAGATGGAAGTATTCATGATAATTATCGTATTGAATACTATCGTGCACATATTGAAGAAATGGCAAAAGCTATTGAAAATGGTGTAGACCTTATTGGTTATACAACTTGGGGATGTATCGATTTAGTTTCTGCAGGTACTGGAGAAATGAGAAAACGTTATGGTTTCATTTATGTTGATAAACATGATGATGGAACTGGAACAATGGCAAGAAGTAAAAAAGATTCTTTCTATTGGTATAAAAAAGTCATTGCTTCTCAAGGAGAAGATTTAGACTAACATAGTGAGAACTATTCAATTGAATAGTTCTTTTCTATTTAATAATCGTTTTAATTAATTGCATCATAATTTCCTTATCTTCAGGTCTTGAACTCGCTACTAGGATAGTAAGTGTTGCAAGAGCGTCATTATTAATTCTTTCCATGCCATTTTTATAAAGAGCGTTATTCATGTTTAAAAAGTATAAAAAGATGGTTGCACCAATTTAGACGTGGTTTTTATTTAAGAAACAATTTTTGATTCTTCAAACGATAGTAACATGGTATTTTTAGGTTGTCATTGGACAGATTGTCCACTGGTATTAAGCATAATAAAAACACTACGTAGATGTAGTGTTTTAAGATAAATTTTTAACTATTATATTTTAGATTTTGTGATGACCAAAGACTTCATTATGTATATCTTCCATTTCATAATCAATATCTGTAATGCTTTTAGCACAATCTGATAAACGATTACGAATATCATCGGAAATTTCTTTATCATTTTTATAACGTAAATGATGTTCTAATGTTGCCCAAAAATCCATCGCAATAGTACGAATTTGTATTTCTACAGGAACCATTACTTTTTCATTCGCTAAATAAACAGGAACTTCTACAACAAGATGTAAACTACGATAACCATTTTCTTTAGGATTTTTAATATAATCTTTAATCTTTAATAAATGAATATCATCTTGTCTTAAAAGAAGATCAGACATACGATAAATATCTTTAATATAATGACAAATCACACGTATACCAGCAATATCTTCAATATTTCCTTTGATTGATGAAACTTCTACAGGAAGATTTCTTCTTTTCATTTTTTCAACAACACTATGGGGAGATTTTAAACGCCATTCCATATGATGAATAGGATTATGATCAAAACGATGATGAAATTCATCATCTAAAATTTCTAATTTTGTTCTTACTTCCTTAATACCTGCTAAATACTTTTGTTCAACGTTGACATATTCATGATAAAAATCTAAATGATCTTTCGCAAAGAAAAAATCATTCATTTCACTTTTTATTTCTTTTTGCATGATACGACTCATAAAAGTTCACTCCTTATGTTTATTTTTATTATAAACGAACATAATGAACTTGAGGTGAAGTTTATGAAAAAAATCATTATTTTTCTTTTAATTATGATGAATTTAACAAGCGTTTGTGCAGTAAATGAAACACCAAGATATAAGATCATTGGTTCTTCTTATCAACAAGAAGATATTGATGAAATGTACAAAGTAAAAGATCAACTTCTTTTAAATTATAAAAAATGGGTCAAAGGTGTTGATGATGTTTATCAAGTTTTAGCAGATCATCAAGATGATTTTAATGCAAAATATTATAATGGTCTTTATACGATTGTATTAGGTGAAGGTAAAGGTAAATCTTTAGAAGGAAAGTTACAAGTTTCTTATTGTACATCAAGTAAAGAAATTAAAAAGAAATCTTGGTTGATTAAGATGTTTTCTTAATGGTGTGTACTAATAATTATTAAGTTTGTACATACTATTATAAGGAAAGAGGTGAAGTCATTGTTGAGAGAATTTGATGAACAAGCACAAAAGGCGATTGTGGTAGCTGAAAGTTTATCTTTTGATTTTGGTCATCAAAATGTTGGAAGTGAACATTTATTGCTTTCATTATTAAAGATTCATGATAATCAATTAAAAAGATTATTACAAAAATATGATGTCAATGATACAGCTGTAGAAGAAGATATAAAAAGGTTGTTTGGCACAAATGATGATCAACCTTTTTATATGGAATATAGTCAAAGTGTAAAAAGAATATTAGAGAGAAGTATTGAATACGCTAAAGATAAAAATCAAGATCAAGTGACTTTAAATATCTTAATTATTTCTTTATTAAAAGAAAAAGAATCAGTTGCTTATGAAATATTACAAAAATATCATGTAGATGTAGAAGAAGTTATTTATTTGTTGCAGGAAAAATCTGCTTTTGAAACACCGTTGGATCAAATACCAACACTTGTCAATATTAATAAAAAAGTGAAGACTAAAAAATATAAAATTATTGGTAGAGAAAATGAAATTGATCAAGTATGTACTATTTTATCTAAAAAAGAAAAAAATAATGTTTTGATTATTGGTGAAGCGGGTGTAGGTAAGTCAGCTTTAGTAGAAAAATTAGCAATGATGATCAATCAAGGAAAAGTAGTAGATTCTTTGAAGAATAAGATTATTTATGAACTTTCTTTATCTTCACTGGTTGCGGGTACAAAGTATCGTGGTGAATTTGAAGAGAAGTTTAAAAAGATTATTGATAAAGTAAAAGATTTGGATAATGTGATTATTTTTATTGATGAAATTCATAATGTCATTGGGGCTGGTGGAGCTGAAGGGGCAATTGATGCTTCTAATATTTTAAAGCCTTATCTTGCTAGAAAAGATATGACGGTTGTTGGTGCTACAACTATTGATGAATATTATAAACATTTTGAAAAAGATCATGCAATGAATAGAAGGTTTTCTATTGTCACTTTAAAAGAAAATACAAAAGAGGAAACATTAGAGATATTAAAAGGAATTAAAGGTTATTATGAAAGTTATCATCAAATTAAAATAGATAATGTACTTTTAAAAGAATTAATAGAATTAGTAGATTGTCATATTAAAAATAGAACTTATCCTGATAAAGCGATTGATATCTTAGATTTATCATGTGTTAAAGCTAAATTTTATCATGAAAAAGAACTTACAAAGAATAGAATTGTAGAAACAATTGAAAAGTATTTAAATATTACAATTCATCATCAAATGGATTACCAAAAATTAGAAAAACAATTAAATAAAGATATTTTAGGTCAAGAAAAAGGAATTCATCAGATGATTGAAACATTTCAACATAAACAATTACCTATCTCCTTTTTTATTTATGGACCAACAAGTTGTGGTAAAACATTAACGGCTAAATCCTTAGCTAAATATCTAAATTATCATTATTTAAAATTAGATATGAATCAATATCAAGAAAGCCATTCCCTCTATAAACTTCTAGAAACATATCATGAACAACCAAGTCTTCTTTTATCAACTTTACAAAGTTATCCACATACTGTTTTATTATTAGATCATATTGATCAAGCATGTGAAGAAATTATTCATTTATTTTCACAAATCTTAGATGATGGTTATTATGAAGATCAAGCTAAAAGAAAGATTAGTTTTGAAAATGTTGTTTTTATAATGAGTCAAACATGTACGTCACGTTGTTGTATGGGATTTAAAAAAAGTAGACAAACTAAGTATTTAAAGCATGAATTGTTTGATAAGGTTGATCAAACAATTGAATATCAACCTTTATCTAAAGAAATAATAGAAAAAATTATTCATTTACGTGAACATATTTCTATTGAGAAAATACACAATTTATTAAAAGAGGAACATGTTCCGATTAATCTATCTAAAATGATGAAACAAATTAAACAAATGTCCTAAATAAGGGCATTTGTTGTATTTTATTTACACTAAATTTTATAAAATAATAATACTTTGAAAATAAAATACATTTCCTCTAACAACTCTAGTTTCATGATATAATGACAGTATAATAATCATGAAAATAATGGAGGAAGAAAAGATGACTATTAAATTACCTAAAGATTTCTTTTTTGGTGCAGCAATGTCAGGGCCTCAAACAGAAGGTGCCTGGAATGTAGGTGGAAGATTACGTTCTTATTGGGATATGTATTCTGATCAAGAAATTAATGCTTTCTTTAATAATGTGGGATCATATGTTGGAAATGATATGTACCATAAATATGAAGAAGATATTAAATTATTAAAAAGTTTAAACTTTAAATCATTTAGAACTTCTATGCAATGGACACGTTTATTAGATCAAGATGGTAAATTAAATCCAGAAGGTGCCGCTTGGTATCATAAATTAATCGATTGTGCAAATGAAAATGGAATTGATATTTTCATGAACATGTATCATTTCGATATGCCTGAATATTTAGTAAAACGTGGTGGATGGAAAAATAGAGAAGTTGTTGAAGCTTATGCGAACTTTGTAAAGATTGCAATGGAAGAATTTGGAGATAAAGTAAAATATTGGTTTACTTTCAATGAACCTATTGTAGAACCAGAACAACAATTCTTACATGGTGTTTGGTATCCATATCAAAAAGATTTTAAACAATCAATCAACGTACAATATAATATTACATTAGCTCACTGTCTTGCAGTAGCAAACTTTAGAAAATTAAAAGCAGAAGGTAAACTTTGTGAAGGTGCTAAAATTGGTATGATCAACTGTTTTGCTCCACCTTATACAAAAGAAAATCCATCTCCTGAAGATTTAGAAGCCGTACGTATGACTGATGGATTACACAACAGATGGTGGTTAGACGTTGTTGCTCATGGACATTTACCACAAGATGTTTTAGATACTGTAGAAAACGATTGGAAAGTAGAAATCAATCGTCGTCCTGGAGATGAAGCTATCTTAGCTCAAGGTAAAGTAGATTGGTTAGGATTTAACTATTATCAACCAACACGTGTACAAGCACCCGATAGTAAGTTTGATGAAAATGGTTTACCATGTATTTCTAAACCTTATATTTGGCCTGAAAGAAAAATGAATGTATATCGTGGATGGGAAATTTATCCAAAGGGAATTTATGACTTTGGTATGAAAATTAAAAAGGAATGTCCTGATTTACCTTTCTTTATTTCTGAAAATGGAATGGGTGTTGAAGGTGAAGAAAAATATATGGATGAAAATGGAACAGTTCAAGATGATTATCGTATTGAATTTGTTAGAGATCATTTAGAATGGATTGCTAAAGCTATTGAAGATGGTGCTAACTGTTTAGGATATCATTATTGGGGTGTTATTGATAACTGGTCATGGTGTAACGCTTTTAAAAATAGATATGGGTTTATTCGTGTATGCTTAGATGATGGTTATAAACGTAAAGAAAAGAAATCAGCTGCATGGATTAGAGAAGTTGCTAGAACAAACGAATTTGAATAGTAATAAGGTGTCTACCAAGTGTAGGCACTTTTATTTTTGTCTATAAGAATGAAGTTAAATAAAACATGGAAGATATATTAAAAAGGCTAGAAAAGTATTACCATAAATACATACGCGGGACATTAAATATAAATCAATTTATATTTAATGTTTTTTTTGCGGAAATTGGAGGTTTGAGCGCTTTTTCAAATGCGGAAATTGGAGGTTTGAGCGCTTTTTCAAATGCGGAAATTGGAGGTTTGAGCGCTTTTTCAAATGCGGAAATTGGAGGTTTGAGCGCTTTTTCAAATGCGGAAATTGGAGGTTTGAGCGCTTTTTCAAATGCGGAAATTGGAGGTTTGATGATTGATACAAATGCGATTTTTGGATATACTATGTTTATAGGAGGTATAAATTCATGTTCAAAAGAAAAATATATAATAAAATTAAAGAATGGAAAGATACTTCACAAGGTAAAACAGCTTTATTGATAGAAGGGGCCAGACGTATAGGAAAGTCTACAGTTGTTGAGGAATTTGCTAGAAATGAGTACAAGAGTTACATTCTTATTGATTTTTCTATTGCTTCAAATGAAGTTAAAGAAATGTTTGAGGATATGTCAGATTTAAACTATTTCTTTCTACAATTACAGTTACATTATCATGTGGAACTTGAAAATAGAAATTCAGTTATTATTTTTGATGAAGTTCAGTTATGTCCAAAAGCAAGACAAGCTATTAAATTTTTAGTTAAAGATGGTCGTTATGATTATATAGAAACAGGTTCTCTTATTTCTATAAAGAAAAATGTAAAAGATATTTTAATTCCAAGTGAGGAAAGAAAACTTCAAATGCATCCAATGGATTATGAAGAATTTTTATGGGCTTTAGATGATAAAACAACAATGAGCTTGTTAAAAATGGCTTTTGATAATAAAAAGAAATTAGGGGATCAATTAAATAGAAAACTTATGAGAAGTTTTAGACTTTATATGCTTGTTGGTGGTATGCCACAAGCTGTTAATGAATATATACAAACAAATAATTTTAAAAAGGTAGATGATATTAAAAGAGATATTATTAATCTTTATGAAGATGATTTTAGAAAAATTGATTCTACTGGAAGACTTGCACTTTTGTTTGAAGCGATTCCTTCCCAATTAAACAAAAATACGAAAGGTTTTCAGACAAAGAAAATATTAAATTCTTATAAAACAGAAGATACAACAATTCTAAGTTTAATATCAAAATTAAAAGATTCCAAAACAATATCAGTTGCTTATCATGCTAATAATCCTGAAATAGGTCTTTCTGCATATAAAGATTTAAATCTATTTAAACTTTATATGGCAGATACAGGCTTGTTTGTAACCTTACAATTTAAAGATAGAGATTTTACAGAAAATACAATTTATGAAAAATTACTTAATGATAAGTTATCTACAAATTTAGGATATCTTTATGAAAATGCTGTTGCTCAAATTCTAATAGCTAATGGACATGATTTATTTTATTATACTTTTAAAAATCTTGAACAAAAACGTAATTATGAAATTGATTTTATCATCCCTAAAAAGAATAAAATATGTCCAATAGAGGTTAAATCTTCAAATTATAAAAAACATACATCAATTGATGAATTTTATAAAAAATACTCATCAAGAATTTTAGAAAGATATATCATTCATACAAAAGATGTATCTAAAGATCAAGATATACTATGTTTACCAATTTATTTAACACAATTTATTTTATAAAAAATGATAATTTATGAGTGTATTTTGTAAAAGACTCACTATTTTTTGAAAAAACAGTGAGTTGTATGTATAGAAAATCACTAAATTTAAAAAAAACAGTGAAAAATAATTAATAGATACTTTATTAATGAGATATTTTTCTCATCTAAAAATGAAAGAATATTAGCGGATTATATTTTAAAACATCCAGAAGATATTTTAAAAATGTCATCTAAAGATCTTGGAAAAGCTTGTTTTGTTTCTACAGCAACGGTTTATCGTTTATGTGATAAATTGAATCTTGCGGGATTTTCTGACTTAAAAATAAAGATTACTAGCTCTTTAAATGATTATCTAAAAAGTAATGGAGACTTTAATTTTGATTTTCCTGTTAATCCTTATCAAACGCATTATGAAATTGTTCATAAAATCAAAGAAGATTATGAACAAACCCTTAATCTTACAGCTAATCTTTTTAGTTTAGATCAACTAAGACTCATTGCTTCTGCAATGAAAAAGGCAAAAGTTATTGATATTTATACGTCGGCAGGAAAAATTAATTTTGCTTTAAATTTTCAATTTCAAATGAAAGAAATAGGCGTAAATGTCAATGTTCCTATTGAAGATTACCAACAAAGACTCAGTGCTGCCAGCAGTGATGAAAATCATCTAGCAATCGTGATTACTTTTGGAGGAAGAGGTATTTTATCAGATATACTACCTCGTATTTTAACTAAAACAAAAATCCCTATCGTTTTAATATCTTCTTATGATTATACCTTTAAAGAAGTAGAGGCAGATTATCAATTATATATTTCACCTTATGAAAATCACTATAAAAAGATCTCTTCATTTTCAACAAGATTATCACTTCTTTATATTTTAGATGTTTTATATACATGTTATTTTGAATTAGATTATCAAGAAAATATAGATAAGAAACTTATGTATTATCATAATATTGTTGAAGGAAGTATTAAATGAGAAAAGAATTCTAAATAATAAATGTAAAAAGAGAATTTTTGAGAAAAAAATTCTTTTTTTTATCTCTGAATTCTTTCAAATAGAAAGATTTTCTATGATATTTCTAGGAGGTATTTTTATGAACGTAAAAGCAATTATGTGTGATATAGATGGAACACTTCTTTCAAGTGATGGAGTGGTTACACCTAAAACAGTAGAAATGATTAAAAAAGCAAGAGAACAAAGAATATTATTTGGTTTATCAACAGGAAGAGATGTTAATAGTATTCAAACTTTATTAAAATCATGGGGAATTGATGGTTTAGTCGATATGATTGTAGGTACTGGTGGTGCAGAAATCTACGACTATACTTTAGATCTTGAAAAAGCACAATATCCATTAGATGGAAGATTAATTAAAAGTATTATTAAACATTATGAAGATATGGATTGTAACTTTGCAATTCCTGAAGATGGGATTTTATTTGTGCCTAAAGATGATAAACATATTCAAATGTTATCAAAGGCTGTTAAAATTCCTTATCAAGTGATTAATTATGATGAATTCTTACAAAATCCAAAACCTAAACTAATTATTAATTGTAAACCAGAGGATATGGATAAAATCATTGAAAGATCAAAAACATTCCATAGTGATGAATTTAAATCATCATCTCATAAAACAGCAAGTGTACTTTATGAATATATGGATCCAAGAGTCTCTAAAACAGCAGGACTTATTGAAATCTTAAAACTCCATCATATAGATCTAAAAGAAATTGTGACTTTTGGAGATGCTGATAATGTCTACGATATGACTTTACATGCCGGTGTTGGTGTCGTTATGGCTAATGGGAGTGATAAAACAAAAAGTGTGGCTGATTATATTACTGATGATAATGATCATGATGGTATTGAAAAATTTATTTTAGGAGAACAAAAATGGATAAAGTTATTTTTATTGATATTGATGGAACATTATTAGATTATGAAAACAAATTACCTGCTTCAGCCGATAGAGCTATCAAAGAGGCAAGAAAAAATGGACATCGTGTTTATATTTGTACAGGACGTAGTGAAGTCGAAGTTTATGATTATATTTGGGATATTGGTCTAGATGGGATGATTGGTGGAAATGGTTCTTATGTTAAAGATGAAGATACTGTTGTCATGCATCAATTGATTACCCTTGAACAATGTAAACATATTGTAGATTGGTGTCATTCGAGAAACTTAGAATTTTATCTAGAAAGTAATAATGGTTTATTTGCTTCTAAAAACTTTGAAGAAAAAGGAAATCCAGTGATTAAAGTATATTATCAAAGAAAATGCCAGTGAACAAACTGTACGCACAGTTTTTCCTGAAATGATTTATGGTGGTGAACTATACCGAGATGACTGTAATAAAGTGAGCTTTATTTTAAATAGTTATCAAGATCATTTAGATTCAATTAAAGAATTTCCTGATTTAAAACCTGGTACTTGGGGTGGCGCTGGAGAAATTGCTTTATTTGGTGATTTAGGTGTTAAAGGCATTGATAAAGCGCATGCCATTGATGATGTATTAAATCTTTGTTAAAAGTTTTTGCGCAAGCAAAAGCTTTTTTGTTTGACATCTTTTCTTTAATAGAGATAAGCTTATGTTAAGTAGAGGGTAAAAAAATGGAAATAGAATTAATACAAGATGGTAAGGGCGTTGATTATAATAAGTATCGAGATGTAATAGAGAATGTGAAAGAATCTCTTTTTAGAAGAAATATGGGTAAAGAAACAAAGGAATGGATATATATAAGTAATTTTGTAGGTATTCTTTTTGATAAAAATCGTTTGATTTTATCTTTACCAAAATCAGTTATTATTAAAGAGGATGTTGATAAAGAAACGTTACTTTATAAATATGCAAGATTATTTGATTTATATTTTATGGTTAATGGAAAAAAATGTGATTTTATAGATAAGAATGGGTTTATTGAATATTGGTGTAATCAAGCAATAAAAGAAAATAAAACAACAACAGTGACTCAAGAAATCATCACTTTTAAATTTGAAATGGTTTTTGAATGGATGATAGGAGAATTCTTTCATAATCAAATAAGTATTCAAAAAGGCGATGTTCTTTTTAATAGTCAATTATTAAATAAAGAAATAAATATTAATGATACAAAATATAATACTTATCATTGGAATGCGATAGGCAAACAAAAAAGAGATCATAAACAAAAACAAATTGTCAAAGAAAGAGAAAGTGTTTTTATCAATCAAAATAAAAAGAATATCCCAGATATTGTTTGTGAAAGAATCCTAGAAAATCCTAAATATGAAAGACCACAAAAAAGTTGTTGTATACTTGATGCTAAATATTATGGATGGGATTATGAAAAAGAAGCTTACTATTTACCAAGAAACCTAGACATTTATAAACAATTTTTCTATCAGGAACAATTTCAGCGTATTTATGAAAAGGAAAATGAGACGAATGTAGGTGTTTATAATTTTCTTGTGTTACCTGATTATCTAGGGGATACAAAGGATACAAAATGGGGAATTATAAGACAATGTGCGGTTATAGAATTTGATTATCATCAAAATCAAAAGATTGCTGTTTTACAAGTAGATATTGAGAAACTTGTGGATTTTATTTATAGTGGATTGGATATGAAAGAAGATGTACTCTCTGTTTTTTTAGGTAATAATCGTGTTGTACCGATGATTTATGGTAATGAAAAAGTCTAACTTTAAGCTAGACTTTTTATTTCCATAATTTTTCTGGATAAATACCTTGTTCAATAAGTTCATTAATAGAATCTTGGACTATCTGCTTATCTTCTGGATAAGTAACACCAAACCATTTATCAGTTGTTTCTAATACTTTTACTGAAGCTCTGTTTGTTTTAATTAATTGATCAACAATAATAGGTAATAAATATTCTTTAGTAAGTTCATCTCCACTATCATCTAATAAGAATTCTTTAAAACCATTTTCAAGATAATCAATAAAACAAGGATAACCAGCCCACATATTCATCGAAACGCGGTTATTTTCTTGAATGATGTCTTTGCTTTCTTCTGTATCACAATCAATTGTTCCTTGATTGTTTCTAATAATCCCTTTAGTTTCAATCACTCTATGTAAATAACCCGCTTCATCTTCTACACAAATACCACGAGTAACTGTTCCATTATCACTTAAAGTATTTTTTAAGATAAAACCAGCCATGGCCATGGTAAACTCGCTATTTCTATGACTATCTTCAATTAAAAAATCATGAAGCTTTTTAAAAGCAACTTTTCCATAATAATCATCAGCATTAATAATGACAAAAGGTTCATTAACAATACCTTTACAAGCTAAAATAGCTTGACCAGTTCCCCAAGGTTTTACTCTTCCTTCAGGGACACTACATCCACTAGGAATATGTGTGATTTCTTGATATACATATTCAACTTGAATATGTTGTTGGATACGATTGCCAATAACTTCTTTAAATTCTTTTTCGATATCTTTTCTAATAATAAAAACAACTTTATTAAATCCAGCTTCGATCGCATCATAAATTGAATAATCCATAATGATTTCATCATGAGGACCAATTTTCGCAAGTTGTTTAATTCCTTTTCCATAGCGTGAACCAATTCCAGCCGCCATAATAATAAGTGTTGTATTCATAAAATTCTCCTTTGTCTAAGTTAGATTATATCATATTTCTAGAAATATCTATGTAAATTTTATTATTTTATCACGGTGTGATAAAATAATCATGAGGTGAAAAACATGAACTATAGTTTAATTCTTTTATGTGCTGGAAGTGGCAAAAGAACAGGTTTGAAATATAATAAAATTTTTTATAAAATAAATAATCAAACTGTTTATGAAATGAATATTTCTCATTTTTTAGAGGATAATAGATGTAAACAAATTATTGTTGTAACGAAAGAAAATGAAATAGATGATATAAGAACATTAGTTAATGATTCAAGAATTGAGTATGTTTTTGGTGGTAAAGAAAGACAAGATAGTGTTTATGAAGGTTTACAAAAAGTAAAAGAAAATCATGTCTTTATTCATGATGGAGCAAGACCTTATGTAAGTAAAAAAAGTATTAATGATTTGGTTGAATGTTTAAAAACATATGATGCTGGGTTATTAATGGTTCCTTGTAAAGATACTATTAAAGAAGTTAAAGAGGGTATTGTTGTTAAAACTTTAAAAAGAGAAACTTTGATGCAGGCTCAAACACCACAAGTATTTAAAAGTGAAGATATTAAGGTGGCTTATCAAAAGGCAAAAGATGAAGGATATGTTGCGACTGATGATAGTCAATTATTTGAAAGATATATAGATAAGGATATTAAGGCAGTATTAGGAGATTATAGTAATTTAAAAATTACAACACAGGAAGATTTAAAATGAAAGGTAAGCATATTAGAAAAGAGAAAAAGAGTATAGTTTGGATTTTAATTGCTTTATTTGTTTTAATAGGAGTTATTTTTGGATATTTTCATTTTAAATCTGATGATCAAGAAGATTTAAGTCAATATGAAACAATTGTAGGAACAATTAAAAATGTGGGTGATGAAACATTATTGATAGAAACAAATGATCATCAAAAGTATTTAATTTCTATTGCGGGAGCAATAGAGTCTAATAAAGGTCTTATCAAAGGAAATAGAATATATATTTACTATGAAGGAACATTAGATATAAAAAATAAAGATATCCAAAGTATAAAAGTAAAATCATATAAAGTATTGGAGTAATAAACCTAGAACAATACCTATTAAAGAAGGTATTGTTTCTTTTTTATTTTCAATATTTATATTTTCTTTTTCATCTACTAACATCCATATAGAAACAAAAAACAAATCTACCCACATATCAAGATGTTCAAAAGTCTTACCCACAATAAAAGTAAAAAATGTATATAAAATAGTTTTTAAATACTTTTTTAAATATTCTTTAAATAAGGGAGAATATTTAAAAAGTTTATTAAGATATTTTTGAATAAAAGAAAAATCATTTTTGATTAAATAATGAAATAAAATCATAAAAAATATCCAAAATAAAAATAATAGATAATTCATAATATCACCTCAATATAGCATATGAAAAAAATATGCCTATAAAGGGGTAAAATTACATAAAATAATCATTTTATTATTGCATAAAAGTAAACAATAAGATATAATGGACGAGCATGTAAAGATTATTTTACTGCCTGCTTACTAAAAAGTAAGCCAAAAGACCATAGGAGGTAAAAGAGATGAATAAATATGAAATTATGTTTATTGTAAAACCAGATGTTGAAGAAGAAGCTAGAAATACTTTAATTGAAAACTTCAAATCAATCTTAACTGCTAACGGTGGTTCAGTTGATAATGTCAACGAATGGGGATTACGTGATTTCGCTTACGAAATTAAAGATTACACAAAAGGTTACTATGTTGTAGTTGATGTAACTTGTGCACCAGCAGAAATCGCTGAATTCGAACGTTTATCAAGAATCAACGCTTCAGTTTTACGTCACTTAACTCTTCGTAAATAATTAGGAGGCATTTGACGATGATTAATAGAGTTGTTATGGTTGGTAGAATGACTCGTGATCCAGAACTTAGAAGAACTGGAAACGGGGCTGCAGTTACAAGTTTTACGTTAGCGTTAAATCGTAACTATAACTCTGCAGATGGGCAACAAGCTGATTATATTTCATGCGTTGTATGGAATAAAGTCGCTGAAAATGTTGCACAATATTGTGCAAAAGGATCTTTAGTAGGAGTTGAAGGTAGACTTCGTTCTAGATCTTATGATAATGCTCAAGGACAACGCGTATACGTTACAGAAGTTGTTTGTGACTCTGTTCAATTCTTAGAAACAAGAGCTCAAAGAGAAAGAAACCAAAGTTCTATGAACCAAGGTATGATGAATAATCAATATTCTCAACCTGCTCAACCACAAACAGATAATTTCCAAGATATGCAAACAGTTGAATTAGAAAAAGATTTTGATAATTCATTTAATATCATGGAAGACGATATTCAATTTTAGAAAAGGAGTATATGAACATGGCTTTTAAAAGACAAAGAATGGGTAGAAGAAAAGTTTGTTATTTTAAAAAAAACAAAATTACTTACATCGATTATAAAGATGTTGAATTATTAAAAAGATTTGTTTCAGCTAACGGTAAAATCATTCCTAGACGTGTAACTGGAACTTCTGCTAAATATCAAAGACAATTAGCAGTAGCTATCAAACGTGCTAGACAAATGGGATTATTACCATACGTTGGTGAATAATAACTATTAAAAAACCTTGATGAATTCAAGGCTTTTTTGTTTTTTAAGAACATATTGACATCAATTTGACATCATTTGTATAAATTATTGAGTTTTTCTGATAGTGATTCTTTACTTTCGGCGTATAAATGGCTATATGTTTTTAAAACAGTATCTACCGTATCACCAATTCTATCGGCTACAATGGTTGGACTATAGCCTAAATCTATAAGTAATGAAACATGACTATGCCGAAAAGAATGTAAAGTAAATTCTTCGTTTAGGTTAGCTCTTTTTTGGGCTTTTTTTAATCTATCTCTAATTATTACATAATATTCTTTGAAAATTCTATCATCTTCGTTGAGAATATAATGCTTTTTTAGATATTCTTCTAATTGATCACATAAAAATTGTGGTATATCAACTTTTCGAAAACTGTTTTCGGTTTTAGGAGGACCAATAGTGTCTTTTGCTTTAATGCGTTGATATGATTTATCAATATTAATGATTCCATTTTTTGAATCTATATCTTTGACAGTTAGTGCAAATAGTTCTCCTTTTCTCATCCCTGTAAAATAAAGAATAGTAAAAATGATTTTTACTGTTTCATCCTGACAATTTTCTATTAGTTTATCAAATTCTTCTTTTGTATAAATAACTTTTTCTTTACTTTTGTGTTTTCCTATACTATCAACTGAATTACAAGGATTATTTTTTAGAGAATAGTATTTTTCAGCGTAGTTAAAAATGGCAATGAGTTGTGCATTGATTTTCTTTTGATAGGCAAGAGAAAAATTCATCTTAAGTATTTCGTTTTGCCATAAACGAATGTCAATAGCACCTATTTTATTCATTTTTTTATTTTCAAAATATGGGAGTATATGTTTTTTTATGATGTATTCTTTGACGAGAATAGTTTTAGGCTTAAGACGTGTTGACATATCCTCGTTGTATAAAACTAAAAATTGAGAAAATTTCATTTCGAGTGATTGTTGTTGTGTGGCTAAAAAATCTCTTTCAAACTCTTTAGCTTCCTTTTTTGTTTTAAATCCTCTTTTTCTTTTTTGCTTTTTATTACCGTTACTATCGGTATATCTAAATTGACAAAACCATGTTTTGGTCTTTTCGTCATAATACGTTGGCATTGTTATTCGCTCCTTTTCGTGGTAAAATTGGAGCATGAAAAATGATTGCTGTGGTAGGTAATTCTTTTTCATGCTTTACACTCTAGTTGGCGCTAGGGTGTTTTTTTATTATGTAATCTTATACTTATTTTTGAAATAGTAAGCCAAAGCAACTTTGTACATACCATCAATAGATTCTTCAGTTTCGAATTCGAAATTAAAATCATTATTAGGAAAAAGAATTTTATTAATAATTTGTTTTTTATAATCAGGATTTCTTTCCTTAAACTCGTTGATACATTCTTCGTTCATATATTGTGACTCATAGATGGTTTTTTCATATTGAAATCTAGTATCTATGTCAGTTCTTTCAAGTATATCTAAAATATCCCAACGAATATACTTGAGCTTTTCGTGATCAACTTCAACAAAAGTTTTAGCACGTAGTTCAATAAGTGCATTATAAAAATTATCAAACATGTCATGAACCTTCCAACTTTGTCTATATAACTCCTTACGATGATTATCGAATGTGTCTTTCATATACTCAAATTTTCCAGAATCATAAAGCATGATGCACTCTATTTCTGAGTGATCAATTGGATGAAAATTTCGTTCATATAATGGATCCCTATTTTCTAAGTCAAAGAATACAGATGGATTGATTCCTAATTCTTCAGATATTTGTTTGATAACATCAATTTTAGGTTCACGACCATTTTCGTAATTTTGATAAGTGGTATAGGGTATGTTAAGTTTTCTTGCTAATTCAGCCTTACTATAACCTTTATTCTCTCTTTCGCGTTTAAGTATTTCAGAAAACGTACTCATATTTCCTCCTTTCATTACACATTATAGGTAAATTTAGGGTTTATGTAAATATGATTTACCTAAAATAAGTAATAAATTACTCAAAATAAATAAAAATATGTTGAATATTAACCTAAATATGGTAATATTTGAGTGTAAGGTGACTTGAAATAGGTTGTTTACATAAGAGATGGAGGTGGAAAAAGATGTATATTAGTTCAGTTAAAATAAAGATTATTCTAGCAAAACAACAAATGAGTTTAAGACAGTTTTGCAAAATAAACAACCTAGCTTACAGTACAGTAATAGGCTTAATGAACAAAGAGAGAATAGGTAATTTACGTACAGTAGAAAAAATTGCACAAGCTTTAGGTGTAAAAATTTATGAAATATTGGAGGAGAAATAATTATGGAAAATAAAAGTGCGTATGTAAATGCTCATGAAGTATCTCAGTTATTGGGAGTAAGCCAAAGTAAAGCGTATCAAATCATAAAAAAGATGAATGATGATTTGAGAGAAGATGGTTATCTTACAATAGCTGGAAAAGTTTCCAGAGCATACTTTAATGAGAAATGGTATGGTGCAAGTAATGAGTGAATTAAAAAATAATGCATTAAATTATGCAAAAAAAGGATTTAAGATTTTTCCTTTAAAGCCAAATACAAAAGGAGAACAAGTGTTAGAATCGTGGAAATACGAGTCTACTACGAATTTGAATCAAATAGATTATTGGTGGAATAAAAATCCAAACTATAACATTGGTTTAGTTACTGGTAATGGTTTGTTGGTAATTGATATTGATGTTAAAAATGGAAAAGATGGATTACAAAGCATAAAAAAACATGGAAAAGGATTACCTACCACAGCAATTATTAAAACTCCTTCGGGAGGATATCATCTTTATTACCATGTTAATAAGACAATCAGTAATCGTGTTAATCTTTATGATGGCATAGATATAAGAGGAGATGGTGGCTACGTTTTAGGAATAGGTAGTAAAACAGATAAAGGAATATATATGCTTTATAAAGATGTTCCTATTGCAAATGCAAATGAGAAAGTTTATGAGTTTATTGAACAACAAAATAAAAAAGAAAAGTATGTAGAGAACTCACAACAAGTTAATGAAGGTGGAAGAAATGATTATTTATTTCGAATTGGGTGTTATCTTCAACAAAAAGGATTGAGTAATAGGACTATTCAAAAAAGTCTGGAAATTGAAAATGAAGAAAAATGTAACCCACCACTAGAAACAAAAGAAGTGATGCAAATTATTGAAAGTGTTTTTCGATATCATAAAGGATATATTGAAATAAAGAATAGTAAAAACTATGAAGGAACATATACTGTAACTGAGTTATTGGAATCAAAAGATCAAGAAGAATTGGATATTGTAGAAAATATGATTTCAATTGGTCTTACTTTATTTGGCGCACCTCAGAAAATGGGAAAAACATTTTTTTGTTTACAGTTATGTGATGCAGTTTCAAATGGAAAAGAGTTTCTTGGAAAAAAAGTTCAAAAAGGAACAGCTCTTTATTTAGCGTTTGAAGATAAGAAATTAAATATTAAAAAAAGACTTCAAACGATGCAAATTGAAAAACAAAATCAATTTATTATCGACATATTAAAACCAAATGTACATTATGACGTTGAAGAACGTATCAAAAGAGAACTGACTATTCATAGTAATTTAAAAATTGTTGTTATTGATACCTTTGCAAAAATAAGAAATTCAAAAGATAGAGATTATGAAAGTGAATATGAGGAAGCAACATTCTTTCATGAGTTAGCTTATAAATATCATATAGCGATTATTCTAGTAACACATGTTAGAAAAGAAATAGATATCAACCATCCATTTGATGCGATTTATGGAAGCAGAGGTTTGACTGCTGGATCAGATAGCATTCTCGTAATGTTTAAGAAAAATCATTTATCAAAAAATAGACAACTTGCTATTCAAGGAAAAGATATTCCAGATGATGAGATTACTTTATATATGAATGATTTTCAAGTTTTAGAATTGGGAGAAAATGATTTTGATGACGATGTAGATGAAAATTTAGTTAAAGTAATAAATTATATTGTCAAAGAAAAAACGTTTATAGGAACTCATGAAGAATTGTGTTCTAAATTACAACTTCCAATTCTTCATAGAAAACTACAATCTATTTTAAGTAAGAATGTAGATTTGTTAGAAAAGACATACATTACTTATGAAAGATTACAGAGAAAGAAGAATGCTCGTCTTATTAAATTAACTTATCAAGAGGATGATAGCTTATAGAAAGGTGACGGTATGACGTTTAAAGGGAATAAATTGATAATCGTCACACCGTCACACAATATTTAATTTAAGAAGATAAATTATTTAAGATTTTTGTATCAGCAAGCAACGTATTTTGTGCCCAAAATACAATCACAAGTTGGCAGCGCCAACTAAGAAAGAAGGTCGAATATGAAAAGAAATCATGAAATTAAAGTAAGATTGAATGATGATGAATTTAATGATTTGAATGGAAAAGTTATTAAAAGTAAACTTAGCCGAGAAGAATATATCAGACGTTGTTTTTCAAAATCATTGATTAAAGAACCTCCTGATCTTGATTACTTTCGTTTAAAAAATGAATTCAATCATATAGGGAATAATCTCAATCAGATTGCAAAATCATTAAATACTTATGAACAAGTTGATATACATTTTATAGAGATAACTGTTAATGAATTAAGAAACATGATTAAGAATTTAGAACAAGAAGTAAGAGGTGTTTAAGGCAGTTACTTCAATTTGGTGTGTTAAAGATCGACTTGATCACGTTGTTCATTATGTAGAAGATGAAGAAAAAACAGTGGATGCAGTTATAGATTATGTGAACAATGATAATAAAACAAATGAGAAAAAGTACGTTACTTGTATCAATTGTGATTCATTTGATCCATGCAAATCAATGATGAATACAAAGAAGTTCTTTAATGATCATAAACAGATCATGGCATTTCATGGGTATCAATCATTTGAACCTGGAGAGGTAAGTAGTGAAGTTGCACATGAAATAGGTGTTAAACTTGTTGAAGAATTATATGGTAATCGCTTTGAAGTTGTTGTCGCAACACATGTAGATAAGAACCATATTCACAATCATTTTCTTTTAAATTCAACTTCATTTGTGAATGGAAAAAGATTTTGTAATACCAAAAAAGATTATCAAATGTTAAGAGAAACATCTGATAAGTTATGTTTAGAATATGGTCTATCTGTTATAAAAAATCCAAAAAAATATACAAAGAAAGTAAATCAATATATCTTAAAATCGTTTATGAATGAAATAAAAAGAGATATTGATGCAACAGTTTTAGAATGTGCAAGATATGTAGAATTTAATGCAGTTATGCACAATAAAGGTTATTCATTCGGTGAAATAAATGATGAACCAGTTATTTATCATCCTTATTGTGAAGAACCGATTTATATAAAATCACTTGGTAATCAATATCATAGAGAACAAATAAAAGAACGATTAACAACAAAAGTCATTCCATTTCAAAATATGGAACAAAACAAATATTACTACCAATGCAAAGATTATTATCGACAATATAGACAAAAGAAACTTCCACAACTTGCTGGAATGTATGTAGCACGTTTAGTTTATTTGAATATACTTCCTCAAGTAAAACAAAAATTATCTAAGGAAACAAGACGTGAATTAAAGAAATTAGATCAATATACCAATGATATTGAATTACTAGCAAAAAATAAGATAGAAGATATTACTCAGTTAGATTCTTATCAAGAAAACAAACAAGATGAACTAGACTATCTCATTAAACAAAGACAACAATGTTACTACTACAGACGAAACTCAAAAGATGAAGATGAAAAAGAAATGTGGTCAACTAAGGCTAAAGAATTTACACCACAAATTAAAAGCTTAAGATTTGAAATCAAATCATGTAAGCGAATAAGAGAAAGAAGTATTCAAAAAGATATAGAAAAATTAGCGATGAAGAAAATAAAACAAAGAGAAAGCAGGGATGAAAGATGAAAGAAATAGAATATATTCAAGTTGGGGATTATCAATTACCAAACTTAAAAGTAGAAGAAATGCATTTAAATCGCTTTGGAAGAGCAAAGCTAGATTATTTAAAGAAACATGATTATGGACTATATTTCAAATTACTTACAAAAAATGAATTAAAAGATTATCTGTTAAAAGTACAAAAAGAAGCTGATGATTTATATGACAGATTGGTTGAAGAATATAAAGTCAAATGGAATGTTACTGAAGAACTTAAAAAAAAGAATCAAATTAAATGGGTCTTAATGATGAATAACATTAATAATTGTGTATATGAAATTATTAATAAAGAGATTATTAAAATTTAGGATAGTATAAAATAAAAACCAATTCGGATTATCTATGAATTGGTTTTTATTTGGTTACCCTTTTATTTTTTTTAATGCTAAGATAAATTTCCAGATGGGCTACATGTGAGTGTGACAGTTCTTGTAACGGTTACGCCTGGTGCATGTCCTGTAACACTAGCTATGGCTTTGTTGCCACTTTTTGAAGCTTTTTTATTACTTAATGACCACATAGAAGATGGCTTTGTTGTACTTACAGTAGCTTTTGTACAAGTACATGAAGAACCATTATAAGAAAAAGTTCCAGTTACCGAAATAGACCACATAACTTCTCCAGATGCATTTTTGTATTTTTCTGTTTTTGTACCGCTCTTGCTGCTTCTTGCTAATGTATTTATGTTTGAAACAATTGTTGTTTCAATATAATCACCATTTGATAAATATTCGATACTCATGTTTTCTTCAAGAGCATTTACTGGAATGATGGTAGTAATCATCATAAATGCAATGAAGATAGATGTAATTATTTTTTTCATAGTTTCCTCCATTTTTTAATTATCAGAAATGGTTGTTTCAATTTCATATATGATGGAATTTTTAGCATCTTGCATATAGCTGTACCAAAGAACCCCAAACCAAATCGCTAAAATTGTGCAGATTACTGAGAAGAATATAAGAAATTTTTGTAAAATTGTCTTTAATTTCATTCTTTTAATAAGATCGTTTTCATCGCTGCTTTGTATATATTCTACAACAATGTCTTTAGGTTCTCCAAATTGTTGAACAATATCGTCGTATGAACATTGTGGGTGATCATCTAAATATTCATTTAAGTGTTTTTTTAATTCACTTACATAAAATTTTTCCTTTTTAGTATGCATAGGCATAATTGTCCAAATATTTTTAATATATTTTTTAATATTATTCATAAGCTTCCCCCAAAGATTCTTTAATAACATTGTGAATACCATCAACAGCGTTATTAAACTCATTAATCATTTCTGATAATTTTTCTTTACCTTTTTCTTCTATGTGATAATAAACTCTTACCTTACGGTCGATTACTTTTTCGTAATTTGAAATATAATTCTCATCTTGTAATTTATACAAGATAGGATACATGGTCCCTTCCTTAATATCTATTAATTCATGGGAATATGTTTTAATTTGCTTTGTAATTTCATAACCATAACAATCTTGTTTGGCAATTATACATAGAAGTAACATATCTAATTTAAAAAAATTATTTTTTCTAGCCATATTAATACTTCCTTAACGTTAAGATAACTATATTATAATATACATTTAAAAAACATCAATACATAGATAAACTATGCACAAACAATATAATATGTGTTACTATATAAATGTGAAAACGTTTTCAAAAAATAGAGAGAAAGGAAAAAATAATATGAAAAAAAAGAAACAAACATTACTTAAATTGATTAGTTCTTTTGCGATCATTGGTATGTCAATAACTGGAATATATGCAGCATCCTATAGTTATACACAAAGTGATACTGTTAGTTCAAGTGTTGGCTCAGCAAAAGTAAAATGCTCAGCTACCTATTATAGTAGTGGAAATACAAGATGGAATAGATCATGGGGAACTGTTTCTACAAATGGACTTAAAGCAACTTATATTTCTTCTACTATGACGATACCTTCAGATCCGTATATGAATACAACAGGGACAATTTCGATGACAAATTATAATTACAAAACTGCTAACGCAAAAAAAACATTTAAGTATAAATTCGATGGTTCTAAAGTTGTAGGTAATTATTAACAAAATCAGATACTTAAGTCATTAAGTATCTGATAAATTTTCTTCATAGACCACCTGAAACATTTATAAAGTTCGATTGACATAGTCGATTAAAAATTCTTGTATTAATATTGGAATTTAATTTTTAAAAATTATTTTTAGTTGTCAAGTGTGTCAGATGGTCTATGAAATAAATTTTTATATGAGGAGATGTCAAATGGAATTTAAATATAAAGATATCGTTTTTAATAATAAATTGGTATTAAATAAGGGATGCATAGAATTTAATAAAGGACAGATCACAATTATTACTGGTGAAAGTGGCAGTGGAAAAACAACCTTATTTAGGTTGATGACAAAAGGCAATGATGGTTGGAAAGATTTAGATTTATATCAAAATGTATCAACTTGCCCACAAGAACCTGTATTTTTAGAAGGACTAACGATAAGAGAACATATTGAATATATAGAAAAACTGACAGATTGTCATATAAGTCTTGATAATTATGTTGAAAAACTTCATTTGAATGAATTGATGGATATGTATCCTTCACAACTTTCTGGCGGAGAACAAAAAAGAGTAGCATTTTTATTGTGTATGGCTAAAGATGTAGATATTTATATTTTAGATGAACCAACATCATCTTTAAATAACGCCTATTCTAAAATATATTGTGACATATTAAATTTACTTATAGAAAAAGGGAAAGGTATTGTATTATTTACACATGATGAGAAGTTATTATCTATAGGAAATATAAAATATCATATCAAGGATAAAATATTAAACACAGTATCAAACGAGAAGAAAGAAACTGAATATAGCCTATCTCAACATATTAGTAAAAATCTTAATAAAACATCTCCTGCTTTTTTTACAATGAGAAAAAAGCAAAAAATATATGTAAAAATACTTCATTTTATGATTACATTTTCTATTGCAATGGTAGCTTTTGGTTATAGCTTTAGTAGGGATGTACTAGACATTCACCATTCATATTCACAAAAAATATCATCAAATGAAATAACTGTCTATAAATCAACAGCACAAGCTATTCATGATGGCGTAGCTGATTATACATTTAATCATGAGGTTCCTCTTAAAGACAAAGACATCAAAAAAATAGCAAATTTGGATAATATAGAAACGGTTGAATGGCGTTATGATTGTTTAGAACCTAATTATGAATTTAATGAAGATATTAAAGAAGTATCCTATGATCCCGAAAATGCAAAGCATGATTATACAATTTCAATCATAAAAAATGAACAAGAACTCGCACAAGTTAATATAGAAGATAATATTACAGTATCCACTTATATAAAAAATCATAAGCAATCAAAAAATATAGAAATAGATTTTAAAAATGAAGGTGTTTATATTTCTAGAAACGTTGCAGATATGATTAAAAAAAGTATTAATATTTCTAAAGATGATGAATTAAAAGGAGTGTACTTAACATTTGATATATCTGTACCTTTGTACAATACTCATGGAAGATGGATGGGTATAACAGATGATGAAGAGTCAATGTATATATATAGTGTAACTGTAACTCATGAATCAGTATCACTTCCTATAGCTGGGATTTTAAATTGGAGTTCTTTCGGATTAAATAACACTTATAGCAATTCTCTTTATGTTGAACGAGATATAGTTGAGAATATGATTGAAAAGCATAAAAAAACAGAAGATAGAAAATTATATGTTATAGGTGTAAATTATGATAAATATTATGAAAATGAACTTCCTAAAGATTTTGATGGTGAAGTCAATAGAGTATTTGAGGATAGCGTCTGGCAACCAACTGCTTTATCTGTTTATGTAGATGGTTCAGAAAATGTTTATACAGTTGCACAAAAATTATCTGATATGGGATATTATGTTGATAATGAATCTATCGATAGTGAAGCAATTAATAGAGGAATTGTATCATTGATGAATGTCTTTTATTATGGCTCGTTTATCATAAGTGCAATTATTGTTATTTATGCTGCAAGTATTTTGTTTGTACAAAGAAAACAAAATGCAAGGATCAACGAATATTTTAAACAGCTTGGGTTGAGTGAATTTGATATATTGAAGATAAGAAAACACTATTATTTATTGAACGTTTTTCATGAATTCAAAAAACTTATGTTAATATTGATTGTTTTATTTGGCTTAAGATCAATAAAAATACATGCTTTATTTTTTCCAAATATAATATCAATTATTTTAGCAATTGTTCTTCATATGATTTGCCACTATATCTTACCTCAATTATTTGACAAGTTGAAAAATGATTGAAATTAAAGATATTGAAATTGTTTATGATGATTATATCATATTAAATAAAACGGATATTGATATTCCTGAACATGCTATTACTTTAATAAGAGGGATTAGTGGCAGTGGAAAGACATCTTTATTATATCGTATAGGACTGATAAGTGAGGATGATCATTTTTACTATAATATATATGAAGACATCCAAGATGATGATAAAAAAAGTATTTTAAGAAGAGAATATATTAGCTTTGTTTTACAGGATAACAGTTTATTTGAACAGTATGATGTATTAGGAAATATGCAGTTATATGCAGCTTTTCATAATAAAAGATACAGTGAAGAAAAATATCGTCAAATTTTAAAAAGTGTTAATCTAGATATACCATTACACCAATCAATTCAGACATTATCAGGAGGGCAAAAACAAAGAGTCGCCATAGCCTGTGCATTATGTAAAGATACAGAAATTATAATTTTAGATGAGCCAACTAGCTTTTTAGATAAAGAAAATGAGATGCTGGTTTTTGATACTTTGAAACATATTTGTGATACTTATCAAAAAACGATTATTATTTCAAGTCATAGTGATTATGCTATGTCGATTGCAGATCAAATATATGAGATTCAAGATAAAGAAATTAAAAAAGTTAAACATGATAATGAGAAAGATATTTATATTCAAAAAACAAAAAAGCATCAGTTGAAATTATCGTTTTATATTTCTTATATCAAATATTTTTTAAAAAAATATAAAAAAATTGAATTGGGAATGGTATCTATTATATCAATAGCTTTACTATTAATGAATATATTGATTATCTATACTGATTATTCAACCAATAAAAGTATAGAAAGCTATCAAAGTTTATCAGAAAATCAGATGTTTATCACAAAAGATAATGCAAATACAACCATTGATTCATCTTTAGTACCTTTTATCTTTAAACTTGATAAAGAAAATACTGGAGTCTATCCTTATATTCAAACACAAGTTCAAATCAATGATAACCTATATCAAGTTGTGCCCTTGTTTGAACAAAATGATTTATCTCATCAAAAGCTGATTGAATATGATAGTCAATCTATATATTTAAGTTATTATTGTTATCGAGAATTAGCTGATAACAATATTAATCCTGAATCATTAGAAGTTAGTTTTGTTGTATCAGCAAACAACGATCTATATAAAGATACAAAAACATATCCTATAGGTGGAGTTTTAACAAAGAATAACAAATGTCACTATTTTAAAGGTGAAAATAGGTATGTTTATTGTAGCTTTCAGTTATTACAACAAATTTATAATGAGTGTCATATCGATAAATTAGATTCATATCAGGGATATACTGTTTTTGTTGATGATTATGATGGATATGTTACACTTTATGATGAATTGAAAGATAAAAGGATAGGTATTCATCTTTTCTTTGATAATATTGATGAAATAAATGAGTTGAAAAAAATAAATGTAATAATAAAAATGATTATTATAGCTATGAGTTTTATTTTAATAATTGTTTTATTCAATATTATAGAAATACAGTATTTTAGAAAAAGAAATAAAGAATTTATGATGTTGAAAATGAATGGGATAAGTCATAAGCAATTAAGAAATATGACAATGATAGAAATAATTTTTCAATGTCTTATAGCTTTATTGTTAAATATGGTAATTATTGGTATTTTATATAATATAACAATAACAATGAATGTCATATTATCGGTAGCTTGTGTTTTTGCAATAGTGATTATTAGTACATTTATTCAAAATTTATATATAAAAAAAATCTCAGTAGAAAAGATTTTAAGAAGTTAAAAAATGAGAAATTAATTAAAACAATGGATAATGATTGAACAAGTTGGATTTTAAATAAATAGATTTAGTCGAGATTCAGTTTAAATTCTTTAAAAGAATGACATCATTTTGACATCAAAAAATTATTAAAATAAAAATAATAGACAGAAATGATGAATAAAATGTGTAAAAATAGACAAAATATAAAGAAAAATAATACAAATAGAATATACGTTATCATACGTTGGTGAATAATTTTAAAGAGTATAATTACTATAAAAAATAAAGCTCATAAATGCTAGAAAACATAGTGTTTATGAGCTTTTCGTATTTATTTTTAACATCCTCGCATACGCCATATTTGGTCTGTACAATCTTTGATAGTAAGAGAAACTTTATTTTCAATGAAATTTAAAAAAGTATTTTCATTTAAGTTTTCTTGTTCTAATGTTCCCATAATTCCAGCCATGCTGATACGATGAATGCCAAAATTATTCAATAAGTGAATTATTTTTCGTTGAGTTTCATTTATTTTTTTATGTTTTTTACCTCCTAACTCATTGCTAAATCTATCTAACCATTCCTCATAATTGTTGATTTTAGTATGGATGATAGGATCATAGTTTTCAATATAAATTTAAAACAAATAATAAAGAAAGTTGTTTTTGAATAGAGGACATTTCATAAAAGTCCTCCTAATATTATCTTTATATAGTACATATGTTGAATCTCCTTTCAACATATATATTCGCTAGAAAATAATAAACAAGAAGAATATAAAGAAGAAAAACCTGCCAAAAGAATCTATCAAAGACTAAAAGAAGTAAGTGAAGTAGACTATATACGCTTTGAATTAGAAGAAAAAGAAACACATATCTTTGATAGTAAAGTAGGTGGTGCTTATTATGTGCCTAGAGATCAAAATCTTCCAGTAAATCAAAAAACGGGAGCACCTTTATATTTATTAGCACAAATAAATTTTGAACAAATACCTCATATAAAAGATTTTCCAGAAAAAGGATTACTTCAAATCTTTATTAGTGGAGATGATGGCGTTTATGGATTAGACTTTGATAATGAATATAGTCAATCAGGGTGGTGTTTACGTTATTTAGAAGAAGTACCAAAATTAGTAGATGAATCAAGTATTTATAAGTTTCAATATAGCGAAGATACAGAACTTCCATTAGAAAAAGATACAACTTTTTTATTAAAGGCTCATTTAGATAAACAAGTCATCACAATGAATGATATTCACTTTGATGAAGTTGTTGATACTTATTTAGATGAAAACTTAAAAGAAATCATGCAAGATGATGAGGTAGTGGATGAATTAAATGATTTGATTACCTTGATTCCTTGTCAAATAGGCGGTTATCCTTTCTTCACACAATATGATCCTCGTCAAGAAGATAGTAATGAAATATTGTTGTTTCAACTTGATTCACAAGATCATATTTTATGGGGGTGATTCAGGTGTCGGTAATTTCTTTATTTCAAAAGAAGATTTAAAAAATAAAGATTTTAGTCATGTTCGCTATTATTGGGATTGTTATTAGATGCATATTGTTTGCTTAATAGAGAAAAATAGTTTATATTATAAATAGGAATAATTACTACTTATAGAAAAGAGGAAAAGGCTATGAATCAAAAATTTTATATTTGTAAACACTGTGGAAATGTGATTGAAAAAGTAGAAGATAAAGGAGTCCCTGTGGTATGTTGTGGCGAAGTTATGAAAGAGCTTCAAGCAGGAATTGAAGATGCTGCATTTGAAAAACATATTCCTGTTTATACAGTGGAAGGTGATACCGTTCATGTATTTGTTGGAGAAGTAGAACATCCAATGACAGCAGAACATTGGATTGAATGGGTTTCTTTGAAAACAGATAAAGGTATTCAAAGAAAATATCTAAAACCAGGAGAAAAACCAAGTGTTGATTTTAAAATCTTAGAAGGTGAAGAAGTAGAAGAAGTGTATGCTTACTGTAATCTTCATGGATTATGGAAAAAATAATGAAGCTATAAAAAGACCAAAAATGGTCTTTTTATATATATTCTATTAACAGTTCAATTATAATTATCATTTGATAAATAGTTTTTAGTATATTAATTCTTAATAACATCTAAACAGATAATGGTAAGCTTGTTGTTCAATTTATGACATATGCTTATATACCAAATGTTATTATTCAAATGATTATGACTTTTTTAACAAAATCAGTTACAACAATGGCATTTATTATGATTAATATGAAAGTTATTGCAACTATTATTGATGGAACGCACCAAATGAGTGCTTTATCAATTGTTTCCACATTCAAAAGTTTTAGTTCGATTATTTTCCAAGCTATTGCAGGTTATTTGATTGATTTATATTCATATCAATTTTTCTTTGGTTTCCTTTTTATTTGTGCAACCGTTGGTTTAGTATTATGTATGCTTTATAAAATACCAAGTGTGAATGAACATCGTTTATTTGATTAAAAAGAGCTTCGAATTGAAGCTCTTTAAAATGGACCCTGTAAAACGGACACAAGAAAAAAAGTACTTTGGTGCTTAGTCCAGTAACAAAATGTCAATAGTTTTTTAATCACTTTTTCAAAAAAAGGCAAAAAAAGAACGTATAGATTATTTCCATACGCTCTAAACGGGAAGTTGTAAATATCATTTTACATTTTTATATGAAATCACAATATGACTTGGTGCAAATAATACTGATGCAATAATCAATAGCACTGACCTACTCATAATCCCACTAAACAAGAACAACATTGAAGGAATAATAGAAAGTGCTAATGCTCTGAAAACGCTGTTTTTCTTAAAACATATAATCCAAATAGCACAATAAAGCATTACCAATATGGTATCTACAATCAAATATAGTACAAATGCTTCGTCAGACCACCACCCGAACCAAGTTCCCGGAATATTGATTATCATGAATCCGAAACAACCCAATCTCCCTACTTGTTCTGTAACCTCAACATATTTATTGTTCCACTTATTATCAAATCCATCTTTGCACTTAATCGCAAATACAACATTGGGTATCATAATGACTGCAATAAAAATCAGCCCAAAAACATTAAACCATTCCATATTATCTACCATCACAATCTTCGATTTTCTCAATTCTCCAAACTTGAATTTTCAAATTAGTCTTTGCAAATAACCTTTGAACCTTCACCGTCAATTACAA
>NZ_JAJDKA010000080.1:0-9343 GCF_020589945.1 Faecalibacillus sp. MSK20_93
AAGAAACAACAGCCAGAATTCTAGCTGTTGTTTTTCAATGACAATTATTAGAAGTACATCCCCCTAAAGTTGTCCCCTAAAGTAGACCCCCAAAGTTGAAACCCCTAAATTATTTGAATAGCCGAGAAAAATCTAAGGACTTTTTTTACTGATTTATATTATTTTTAAATTCTAGAGGAGATTGACCGTATCTTTTTTTAAATACTTTAGAAAAATAATTAGGATCTTCAAAGCCACAAAAATAGGCAATTTCTTTAACATTTAACTCATCATTTATAAGAAGTTCTGTGGCTTTTTTTAAACGATAATCCAAGAGATATTGATGAATCGTTGTATTGTATTTTGACTTAAAATGATTAAGTAAAGTTCCACGACTACAGAAAAAATAAGAACATAATTCTTCAATTGTAATTTGTTTATTGTAGTTTGCGATGATATAGTGTTTGATTTCTTGGGCAAGATGATCATGTTTTGCTTGGATACGGTTTGTAAGTGAAATGTATTTTGCACACACATCACAAATATTCGCAAATGCATAAACTTGTTCCTCATTTAAAATTGTAATTTCTGTGATATATTTTTTTAATATTTCTTTATCTTGAAAATATTCTTTAGATTTTTCAATGATTTCAGAATAATTTCTATATGTTCCTATAACGGCCTGTCCCATCATTAAATAACCAGTTAAACTTCCATAAGAATAAAGAGGCATAATTGCTTCATTTAAACCAAAGTGACATTTATAAATATAAAGTTCACCCGTTTTTTTGACATGTTCCATAGCTTTATAATCACAATCAATACAATGTTGAAAAGCATTGTTGTTTTTTTCTAATTCATTACAAAATTTTGATTTCTTATGAGGATAAGAAGTTAATAAATTTTGATTCAAATCAAATATAGACATATTCAAACCTGATATTTTATATAAATCTTTTAATAAGTTTTCTAATTCATTCATGATATTCTCCATACTTTATATAATATAAGCTTATAATTATTATACTTCTTTCTTTTTATATCATAAATAGATAGAAATATAATGAATAAAAAACATATTTATACTTTTTTACCCTATATTATACTTTGTTCCATTTCTATTTCTTTTTGTCTCATTTATGATATGGTCAGGAGGAAAGAGAAATGGAAATGAACAATGAATGGGTCAAAGATCCAAAGATTTTTAATGTCAATCGTTTAAGTGCAACAGCATCGATTCATAGATATGCAAGCACTAAAGAATTACAAGAAAAACAAAGCAGTTTCAATTATTCATTAAATGGGAGCTGGAAGTTTCATTATGCAACAGGATTTAATCAATTAATACCAGAGTTTTCTGATAAAGATTATTGTGTAGATAACTGGGATGAAATCAAAGTACCGGGACATATTCAATTACAAGGTTATGGAAAACCAATGTATGTCAATCAAATCTATCCTTGGTCAGGAACACAACAAATCATTCCTGGAGAAATCCCTGATAAAAATCCAATTGGAAGTTACGTCACTTATTTTGACAGTTCAGTAATCAAAGATAATGTAGATACTTATATTACTTTCCATGGTGTAGAATCTGCTATGGCATTATGGATTAATGGAATTTTTGTTGGTTACAGTGAAGACACATTTACACCTTCAAGTTTTAATATTACAGATTTGATTGTTAATGGAGAAAACAAAATTGCTGTCAATGTTTATCGTTTCAGCAGTGGAAGTTGGTTAGAAGATCAAGATTTCTGGCGTTTTTCAGGTATCTTTAGAGATGTTGAACTTCAAATGGTTCCTCATATTCATTTAAAAGATATCAAAATTTTGACTCATTTAAATGAAAATTATGATCATGCAACTGTTGAAGTAACGCCAATGATTGAAAAAAAAGAAGCTAAATTTAAGGCAGTCTATACTTTAAAGTATAAAGATGAAGTTATTGGACAAAAAGAAAGCAAAGATTGTTGCAGTCCAATCAATTTTGAACTCGATGATCCTCATTTATGGTCAGCAGAAAAACCAAACCTTTATCAATTATATGTAGAAATCATGGATGAAAATGGTTTGGTTGAATGCAGTCAACATAATGTAGGTGTTAGAGAATTTAAACTTATTGATGGTATCATGTGTATCAATGGTAAAAGAATTGTTTTTCATGGTGTCAACCGTCATGAATTTTCAGCTGAGACAGGGAGAACGGTTTCTTATGAAGATACTAAAAAAGATATCTTGAATATGAAAGCCAATAATATCAATGCCTTACGTACATGTCATTATCCAAATCAAACATTTGTTTATGATTTATGCGATGAATATGGTCTTTATGTCATTGATGAAGTCAATCTTGAAACACATGGAACTTGGAGTGAACTTTTTGATAAAGCTCATATCTTACCAGATGATAAACCTGAATGGTTAGATATTATCTTAGATCGTGCTAATTCTATGTATGAAAGAGATAAAAACCATCCTTCGATTATTATCTGGTCTTTAGGAAATGAATCTTATGGTGGTAAAAATCTTTATGAAATGTCTAAGTTTATGAAACAAAAAGATACTTCTCGTTTGATTCATTATGAAGGACTTTCACATGATCGTCGCTACAATGAAACAAGTGACATTGAAAGTCAAATGTATACTTTTGCAGTTGATGTTGAAAAATACTTAAAGGAACATCAAGATAAACCATTTATTTTATGTGAATACGCCCATTCTATGGGAAACAGTAATGGAGCATTATTCAAATATATTGATTTAGAAAAGAAATATTCCTTGTATCAAGGTGGATTCATCTGGGATTACATCGATCAAGCATTATACCATGATGGAAAATTATGTTATGGTGGGGACTTTGATGAAAGGCCAAGTGATTATGATTTCTGTGGAAACGGTATTGTTTTTGCAGATCGTACAAATACTCCAAAGATGCAAGAAGTCAAATACTGCTATCAATATGTAGATTTTAGAATAGATGAAAATGATATTCATATCAGCAATAATTATTTATTTACTGATTTAAATGAATATCAATTACAAATGGACATGTTATGCAATGGTAATGTTGTTCAAACCAAAACAATGACAGTAGATTGTGAACCATTAGCATCAGTTGTTGTTGAAAATCCATTTAAAATAAATGATCAAGACCAAGAATGTGCAGTAACAGTCTATTTGAAAAAGAATCATGAAATATACGCTCAACAACAATATATCTATGAAGTAAAAAATAAAACACATAACATTCATACAACAAAACACGTAGATATCGTTGAAGACTACTTGAATGTAGGCGTTGTAGGAAAAGATTTCAATGCGATTTTCTCAAAACAAAAAGGTTTGGTTTCTTATAGATATCATCAACAAGAATATATTAGAGTACCTGTCAGACCAAATTTCTTTAGAGCAGCTACAAATAATGATGTTGAAAACAAATATGGTTATCGCTATGGTAAATGGTTAACTGCCAGTCTATATGCAAAATGTGAGTTTGTTGGTGTTTCAAAAGGAGATAGTTCTTGCAAGGTTGAATATGCTTATGACTTACCAAATTTACAAGATGAAAAAGTTCATTTAGTTTATGAAGTCTATGGTGATGGTAAAATCATTGTCGATATGTCTTATCAACCGGTTGTTTCTGAAATTGAAATGCCTGTATTTGGACTTATCTTCCAATTATATAAAGATATGGAAGAAGTAAATTATTATGGATTTGGTCCAGAAGAAAACTATATTGATCGAAACAAAGGGGCACTTCTTGGAAAATATACTTATCAAGTAACAGACAATTTAACACCTTATTTATATCCACAAGAATGTGGTAACAGAACGCATGTAAGAGAATTATCAGTTGCAGGTGAAAATACAAAATTAAGAATCAAAGGTGAAGATTTTGAATTTTCAGCTTTACACTATACACCTTATGAATTAGAAAACGCGCGTCACAAAGATGAACTTCCAAATGTTTATCAAACGGTTTTATGTATCAATGAAAAACAAATGGGTATTGCTGGTGATGATACATGGGGTGCTAAGACACATGATGAATTCTTATTAGATAAAGAAAAACATCATTTACGTTTTAGTTTTAAAGGTAAGTTATAATGAGATTTATATTTGTAAGACACGGAAAGACACATTTTAATGAAATCAATCTGACACAGGGTTGGTGTGATTCTCCTTTGTCAAAAGTGGGAATCAGACAAGTTGAAAATATTTCAAAGCAGCTAGAACAATACCAAATAGATAAAGCCTACACATCTCCATTGGGTAGGGCAGTACAAACGGCAAATATTATTCTAAGTAAAAAAGAAGTCGAACCGATTTATGAAGAATGTTTTAAAGAAGTTAATTTTGGAATACTTGAAGGAATATCCACAGAACTTGTAAGAAAACTCAATATTGAATCACCTGACTGGTTAGAAGATTTGGATATGGATTACAGACCTTATGAAGGAGAAGATATTCATGATGTTATTTTAAAACATCATAAAGCACTTCAAGAAATAATAGAGGATTGTAATGAAAAGGATACCGTTTTAATTGTAGGGCACGGCTGTTCGTTATATGGATTTATCAAATCATTATTACCTCAACAATCTTTTAAATTTCCTAATAATGCTTCAGCAATGATTGTTGATTATTCAAATGGAAATTTCAAACTCGAACAAATTTTAGACCCTATTCTATAAAAATAAACAGGTTTGCGATGGTAAACCTGTTTATTATTTATAAAGTTTCAGAATATTTGATACAGATTAGATCAGAAATAAGCTGTAATGGATAGGGATGACTTGCATAGCCACCTTTACTGTTATAACGGATGTAGAAATCGATAAATGGATATTCAATTGACTGATCAGAAGTAATCATGCATATCTTTGGTTTCTTTTTGTTACTTTTGAATGGCTTGGCTCTTGGAAAAATACGATCAAAATAGGTTCCTGATTCTGAAAAAATAATAATAAGATTATTTTCATCAGCGTCAGTAATATAGTCTGCCTGATCTTTGATATTAAAACAAGAAAAGATAAGTTTACCACTTGTTTGCAGATCGAACTGTAAATTGCAGGCAACACTTTCAGATTGCATATAGCCAAAAGCGGCTATTTTTTGATAAGAACTGATTTCTTGAACAAGTGTATTGATTTGTTTTTCAATATCATTTTCTAAGAAGTAATTTAAATTGGAAATAACATTTTTTACATATGATTGAAACATTGATGAGGATTCATATTTTTCATAGTCAAACTTTCTTTTTAAGCGAGCAGACTCAACAGAAAACTTTGCAATTTGATTTTTCAATGCATTGAAATCTTTAAGTCCAATATCACGACAAAAGCGCGAAATACTAGAATTTGACACATAACAAGCCTGAGCTAGATCTGTGAGAGAATATTCTTCTAAATCGCGCATATTTTCTATCATATATTTAGCTATTTTATAGTTATTTGAACCTTTTGGTTCATCATTAAGTGTTGATAAAAGTATAATTATTAAGTTAAACATGGAGAATCTCCTCTTTATGTATATTTTAGATAATTATACCATAGTTAATTATTGTTTAACAACAATAGTTTTAGCTACTTTATCATGAAAAGATTGTGTATTTGCTTGGAAATAAGCATAGATAATTGAACCGATAGTTAAAGCATAGGCAATATATTTTAAAGGATCAACAATCATTGTAAGTTTAAATAATGGAAGTAGCTTTCTTATATAGGTTGGGATGATAATCATTCCACCTTCAAGTAAGGATGCTCCAAGAAGTTCTCTTAACATCATATCTTTTAAATTGATTGATTCATTATTTTCTTTAATGATTTTGATCTTACATATTTTTTTACCAAGTGTTTGTCCTTTAAAAAGATATGTTGGAATAAATACATAGTAAATAATACCAATCAAAACACCATAAAGACCCAAAGCAAGACCTATAGAAAAATCATAGTGTGTTAAATCAAACATATAAGGCTTTAAGTAGTCATTTCCTCTTAAATAGAAGGTAATAGGGATAGCAGCCAGCATGTTAGTAAGATACCAATCGATGATCATAGCTACAAATCTTCTAACACGTGTTTCGATAATATCCATATTATTTCTGTTTTTATTGCTTTTGTTATTTTTTGTTTTATTTTTTCTCATAAGTAGTCCTCCAGGATAGAAAAATTATAACAAATGAATGCTTTATTTACTTTTGCTTTTCCAAAAGGTAGAAATTATTTCCAAATATTGGAAATAAAAAAAGAAAGCCGAAGCTTTCTATAAAGATTTTATAATCTTTTATAATCATCCATATTTAATAAAGATGCAGCATCTTTATCACAGATAACAGTGAAGTTAGGATGTAATTTTAAAACAGTTGCTGGTAGTTCATCTGAAATTGGTGAATCTAACACTTGTTTTAAAATTTGAGCTTTTTCTTTACCAGTAACAATCATTACAAGATGTTTCACTCTCATTAGACTTTTTGGACCCATTGATAAAGTGATTGGTAGATGATCTCTTGCTGGATATGTTGGATTAGCTGCATTTTTTGTTTTACGATCCATTGGATAAGTATAACTATCCATAGGTGTACATCTTGGACAGTTGCTGCAGAAATGTCCATCCCAACCTAGTCCAATCAACATGACATCAATACCACCAGCATCTCTGATTTCTTGATCATAAGTTTCCCAATTTTCCATTGTTGTTGTATGGATTCTTTCATCAGGAATATTTGCATCTTTAAAGAATAGTTCTTGCATTTCTTCCCAGTTTGGGCCATGTGGTTTATCTTGATAAGGTGCTTCATCAAAAAGATAGTATTGAATGTCTTTGAATTTTTCTTGGTCTTTAACATAAGGAACCATCATCTTATAAAGATTGATAGGAGAGCGTCCAGCAGTTAAAGAGATGTTGACTCTTTTATCTTGCATCATTGCTCCAAGTAAAATGTGCATTGCACTTTCGCTCATTTTTTGTTCATTTTCTTCAATGATTAACTTCATAATATATCCTCCTGTTTTATAAGAAGATATAACTCACACACAATTTCATTATAAAAAATAAAAAGGGAGTGTCAACATAAAAAAATAAATGCAGATAAAAAAAATAAAACAATTTATTTCCATGATTTGGAAAAAATTTCAAGTAATTGGAAAGATGTTTTTTATTGTGGAAATCAAAAGAATTTGAATGTGCTACAGCTATATAATTTCACTATAGCAAGAAGGGAGGGAACTTTCATGAATTTCATGGAAAAATTTAATGAACTTGCAAACCGTACACTTGTACCAATTGCTAACAAATTAGGGAATCAAAGACATTTGGCTGCTATTCGTGATGGAATGGTAGTAGCAATTCCGTTATCTATTTTAGGAGGGGTATGTTTAATTATTTCAACACCACCTTTTAAACCAGAAACACTTCCAAATTGGGGATTTATTACTGACATGTTAAATGGTTGGTATAATTGGGCGCAAGCCAACAAAGCAATGTTGCAATTGCCTTATAATATGACAATGGCATTAATGGGATTATTTATTGCATTTGCAATTGCTTATCATTTAGCAGATGAATACGAAATGCCAAAATTAAATTCAGCAATCGTATCAACAGCAGTATTTTTAATTGTATCTGCACCAACAACTTCAGCAGTAGCATCAAATCTTATTGTTGATGGAAAAAGTGCAACAGATTTATTAGCTTTAGCTGGTAATTACATACCAACGACCTATTTGGATGCCAAAGGTATCTTTACAGCAATCTTAGTTGCTATAGGTTGTGTGGAAATTATGCATTTTATGTTTAAAAAAGACATTCGTATCAAAATGCCTGAAGGTGTTCCACCAGCAATTAGTTCATCTTTTGATGCAATCTTACCATTATTTATTTGTGTAATCATTTTTTATGGTCTTTCTTTAGTTGTACAAAACTTTAGCGGACAACTTTTACCAAATATGATCATGACAGTTTTAGCACCTGCAATTTCAGGACTTGATTCATTAGTTGGTATTTGTTTAATTACCATGATTGCTCAAGTATTCTGGTTCTTTGGATTACATGGAGCAAGTATTACTCAACCAATCCGTTTACCATTTATGCAAATGTATTTAATTGCTAATATTTCAGCATTCTCTGCTGGACAACCAATCGTACATTTCTTTACTCAACCATTCTGGTCATATGTTATTACACTTGGTGGTGGAGGAGCAACAATGGGACTTTGTATCTTGTTGTTGAGATCTAAATCAGCAGAATTAAAGACATTAGGAAAATTATCAATTGGACCTGCAATCTTTAATATCAATGAACCGATTATCTTTGGTTTACCAATGGTTTTAAATCCATTAATGATGATTCCATTTATCTTTGTACCAGTAATCAATTCAATTATTGCTTATGGCTTAATGGCCTTCCATATTGTAGGAAAAGGAATTATTGAAACACCATGGACAACACCAGCGCCACTTGGAGCCGCACTTGGATGTATGGATTTCAAAGCAGCAATCATGGTTATTTGTTTAATTATTTTAGACATGGTTTTATACTATCCATTCTTTAAATTATTAGAAAAACAAAAATTAGAAGAAGAAAATTCAGTACAAACAAATTAAAAAAAGAAGATTAACTCACACATCAATCTTTTAAAAATTGAATAACTTAAGTATGCTCTAATGAGACCCCAAAATCATTAGAGCTTTTTTTATAAAACTTAAAGCTCGACAGTTGTTTCTCTCAGTTTATGAAGAAGGGAGGGATAATATGTCAACTAAAGTTAGGGTAAACCTGAGAGAAATGTATCCTAAATATTATAATCAAGATTGCTTTGTTGAAGTTGATCAGGATGTTTATGAGACAATGAATAAATATGATCATATTGATGCAGTATATAAAAGAAAAGTAGATTATCATAAGGGATATTTTTCGTTAGATCGAAGGCCATTTTTAGAATTAGAAAAAGAAGGCTTTGATGTTAACGAAAACATATTGTTGAAAGAATTGATACATCAAGAATTAATAAGTTTTATTGAGTTAACAATTAAAGATTTACCAGTCAAAGAAAAAGAACGTATTTTAAAAAAATATGTTCAATGTAAGACTCTAGAATCAATTGCTATTGAAGAAAACTGTAGTATACTTGCGGTTTACCAAAGGTTGCCGTAAAGCTCCCAGCTTTAGCTGTGGAGATACAAGGCAACTTTTTTAAGATTTTATTGATAAATCATATCGTTAGATATCTTTTAGTAGTATAATGTATTCATGAAGTACAAATCGAATAATAATGTGATCTATTCCTGTAAATATCATGTTGTATTTTGTCCAAAATATCGACGTCCCGTTCTTGTAGATGGTGTGGATGATCGCTTAAAGG
>NZ_JAJDKA010000081.1:0-8025 GCF_020589945.1 Faecalibacillus sp. MSK20_93
GGACTAAGCACCAAAGTACTTTTTTTCTTGTGTCCGTTTTACAGGGTCCATTTTACTTTACTCATTATGACTTGATCAAAGATATACCACATAGGTGAATTTAATGATGATTGATCAGAATAATATGTACCTGGCGGATAATTAAAATCACCAAAGAAATTCCACATTGGATTATAATATTTTGTATATTCTGTCCCATTTACTTTTTTAATATTTTTATCATATTGATTCAAAACAGGCAAGCCAAATAACCCATTAGCAAATAAAAATGCTTCTTCATAAGGCATTCCATTAAAATCACCTATAATTACCGCTTTTTTAGTGTTTTCCACTTCTCCTAATTCAGCTATATCATTCTTTATTTCCTTAGCTTTTTCTAGCCTTTCATAGCTTTTATCCCCTCGTAAGTTTGAAAATAAATGTACTCCACAAATAATAAGTTCATTTTTTACAACTTGTAACGAATAATAATCCGTTTGTAATCCTGAACTCATATCACTATAATTTGACCAAATTTCTATTCTATTGCATCCAATTGTATTACACCTTACTAATGCCTGATTAGAATTTTTTAATAATAAATCTAGTTTCTCAATATCACTTCTATATTCAGCAAGTAATAATATATCGACTTCATATTTATTCACTAAGTCTAAAACATAGCTATTAATATTTTCATTTCTATACGTATTCCAAAATAATATTTTCATTAAATATACTATCACTCCTTCATTTTGATGATATTTTTTTAATATAAAAAGATACTTATGACATTTGTTATCTATTGTCATAAGTATCTTAGATATAAAATAGTTATTTCAATCCTGTTACATATTTTTTTCAAAGTTAATAAATTTAATTTTTGGATTTTCACCACTTAATTTTTCCATAAATAAATCTTTATCTAAAATAGCAAGAAGATTTTTTTCAAATTGGAACTTTTCATCTTCATCTCTATAATATATCCTGATATTACTTTCACTAATTAAAAATGGTTTTAAAATTTCAGCATCAGTAGGATCTAAGGAATGTCCAAAAATAAAAATATTATCAAAATAATCTTTAGTATCTACAGAATAATCTATATTATCTATATAACAATCAGGCCAATGTAAATATTTAGTATCCGTATGATATTTATATTTTTGATAAAACTTAAATAAATCTAAAAAATCCTCATACTTTCTATCATAGTAATCACTTCCAGATCCCATAACAATATCACCACTACCATCAAAGAATACTCTACCATGAACCCAACAAATTTTATCATCATTTATTTTTTCTCTTTTTATTGGATTATATATAATTTGATATGTATCAGTGTAATTAAAAGTTAATATATTTGTTATATGAATCGTATAAAATAAATTTATTGGCTCCAAATTATCCGTACACGTTAAATTAACCCACACAATATACTCTTTAAATAAACTAATCAAGGATTCTATTTCACGATGAACAATACTATAAAAAATTGACAAATCTTTTTCTGATAAACTTCTTAATGATGCATATTTGAAATAGTGTATACTATTTTCTTCTACATAAAACAAAAAAGAAGAAAAACTAGCACGATTTATTGTTTCAATGGAATATTTTATTTCTTTGTCTAATACACCTGCAGTTTTTGTTAATATATTTGTAAAATTACAAATAGAAAAAATAATATCCTTTATTTCATTTTCAAAATCAATCCATCCTTTTTTATTTTTAGTTTTCTTTAAATAGTTTACTAAACCAATATCCAAAGAATTTTTAAAGATTTTAATTTTTTCTTCATGCTCTTTTTTCATATATTTATAAAAATTTGAATCCGTATTTAATGCATCTAAAAAATCATTATAACCTGTAGGTAATCCATGCGCTTTATCAAAACCATTACCTATAATTAAAAGATTAATTTTTTCATGTGGTATATTCATCATTAATCTCTTCTAAATAAATCTCTTGTATATACTTTTTCTTCTACATCATCTAAACAACTATCATAGCGATTAGCTATGATTGCTTGACTTAATGATTTAAATTTATTTAAATCATTAACTACTAAGCTTCCAAAGAATGTACTTCCATCTTCTAATGTTGGTTCATAAACAATGACTTTAGCTCCTTTGGCTTTGATTCTTTTCATAACTCCTTGGATGGATGACTGTCTGAAGTTATCACTGTTTGATTTCATTGTTAATCTGTATACTCCAACAACGACTTCATTTTCTTTTTCTTGATCATATGAATCATTTGATTCATATGCTCCTGCTTTTTCCAATACTTGATCTGCAATAAAGTCTTTTCTTGTTCTATTACTTTCTACAATTGCTTCTATTAAGTTTTGTGGTACATCTGCATAATTAGCTAATAACTGTTTCGTATCTTTTGGTAAGCAGTATCCTCCATATCCAAAAGATGGATTATTGTAATGTGATCCTATTCTTGGATCTAAACATACTCCATTGATGATTTGTTGTGTATCTAATCCTTTTAGTTCTGCATAAGTATCTAATTCATTGAAATAAGATACTCTTAATGCTAAGTATGTATTAGCGAACAGTTTGACTGCTTCTGCTTCTGTAAATCCCATAAACAATGTATCGATATCTTCTTTGATGGCTCCTTCTTGTAGAAGTGATGCAAATGTATGTGCTGCTTCTACCAGTCTTTCATCTTCCATGTCTGTTCCTACAATGATTCTTGAAGGATAGAGATTATCATACAATGCTTTTGACTCTCTCAAGAATTCAGGAGAGAAGATGATATTCTTGCTTCCTGTCTTTTCTCTGATGCTTTGTGTATATCCTACTGGTATTGTACTTTTGATGACCATGATGGCATCTGGATTGATTTCCATTACCTGTTGAATTACACTTTCTACTGCACTTGTATCAAAGAAGTTCTTCTTTGAATCATAGTTTGTTGGTGCAGCAATGATAACAAAAACAGCATCCTTATATGCATCTTCTGCATTCAAGGTTGCTGTTAGATTTAATTCTTTTTCCTTTAAATATTTTTCTATATATTCATCTTGAATAGGACTGATTCTATTATTAATCTTATTTACCTTATCTTCAATGATATCCACAGCCATCACTTCGTGATGCTGTGCTAACAATGTAGCGATACTCAATCCTACATATCCTGTTCCTGCTACTGCTAGTTTCATTTTCTAATCTTCCTCCCTTATCTTTTTAAAATTTTTACATTCTTTTTTACCAAGAAATAGAGGTATTACATCATAATGAAGTTCCTTTACTTTATTAATTAATTCGTTTGCATTTGAATCTATTATTAGATGATTATCTTCTATTTCACATAACTTTCTATAACTGTTTCTTAAGTTTATAAAATTTTCTTTGCTTGTATTATCTTTATCTATTTCATTAATAATTTGATTTTTACAGAATTCCAATGAATCAAACAATTTTATTAATTTTTGTATATATAAATCACCCTTGCTAGTACCTAATGATTCTCTTATTTTCTTTGCTTCATTAAATAATTTTTCTCTTTCTTCAAAATAATCTTTAAGTTCTACATATTCAACATCAGACATTTCAAAAGAATCTACTAATTTTTTATCAAAGCCATCTTTGCGATACTCTCTTACTGGAAAAACATAATTTACATATCTATATTCTTTAACAGCTTCATTATTCAATGCAGATGTATATTTTATTCCATCATATTTTGTTTTTTCTAAAAGCCATTGAAGCAACATTTGTGGAAATACATATTCAGCAACGAAATGATCATTTCGATTTTTTACTTTTAAGGAACATGCAGTTTGAATTGGAAATGAGATAATGTATTTTAATCCAAATTTTTTGTCATGTTGTGTATAAGAAAGATAGTCTGAAGGAAAATAAAATGGTTTTATTGAAAAATCAATTAATTTAAAAGCATTACTACATCTATTAAATACTGAATAACTAAACTTATTTGGTAAGTTCGTTTCAAACCATGAGACGGGTAATCCATTTGATAAATATAAACAAGGATGACCTGGAATACTATATCTACATTTTGAAGCAATATGATTAAGTTTAAGAGGTATATGAAATAATTCTTTTCTTTGTTTATTCTCTTTTTCTTTAGAAAAATCACCTTTTCTAATACGATAATACTTATCATCTAAGAATCTAAAAGAAACGATATACTGCTCCCATTCATCGAATAAATCAAATGCCTTATCATAAGCCTGTTTCAAATATCCTTTTTCTCTTATAGCAATAATTTCAACTATTCTTGTACAATAATTTTCAATCAAATCTAAATTAGATTCGATATCTTTACACAAATTCTCAATACCATTATTTTTTCCTTTCAAAGCAGTTTTTAAACCTTCTAAATAACAATCAAATTCTTGACTTAAATATTCAGAAACTCTTTGCTCATCATTTCTAATCAAATCATGCTTATAATTTGAAAAGAATTTAAATAATTCTTGTTCTTCATACATAAAAACGCTCCCTTTTTACATATAAAATTCTTTATACCATTTAGCAAATTCTCTAAGTCCATCTCTTAATGATGTACTTGGTTTAAATCCAAAGTCTCTTTCCAATGCTGATGTATCTGCATAAGTTACTGGTACATCCCCTGGTTGCATTGGTACAAGTTCCTTATGTGCTTCAAAATCATAATCTTCTGGCAATACTCCTGCACTGATTAGTTCCTGTTGCAAGATATCTACAAACTCTAATAGGTTTTCTGGATGACTGTTCCCTATGTTATAGACTGCATAAGGTGGTATTGGTAAGCCATCTTCTCCTGTCTTTCTTTCAGGAGCTTTCTTCATCACTCTTGATACTCCTTCTACAATATCATCGATATATGTAAAGTCTCTTTTACAGTTGCCATAGTTAAAGATCTTGATTGTTTCATTGTTTCTTAATTTATTTGTAAATCCAAAGTAGGCCATATCTGGTCTTCCTGCCGGACCATAGACTGTAAAGAATCTAAGTCCAGTAGATGGAATGTTATAAAGCTTACTGTAAGCATGTGCCATTAATTCATTTGATTTCTTAGTAGCTGCATATAAACTTACTGGATTATCTACTTTATCATCTGTACTATATGGTACTTTCTTATTAGATCCATAAACACTGCTTGACGATGCATAAACAAGGTGTTCCACACCTTTGTTTCCATCATCATAAGAATGTCTACATGCTTCTAATATGTTATAGAAACCAATAAGATTGCTTTCGATATAGGCATCAGGATTACTGATAGAATATCTTACCCCTGCCTGAGCAGCTAAATTGACTACGATATCAGGTCTATGTTCATCAAAGATCTTATCGATCAGTTTCTTATCAGAAATATTTCCATAATAAAAAGACCACTTGTTCGTAGTCTTCTTTACTTCTTCTTTAATTTTATTCAGTCTGTATTCTTTTATTGATACATCATAATAATCATTCATATTATCGATACCGATAATATGAATATCATTATTTTCTTTTAATAATTTCAATATCAGGTTAGAACCGATAAAACCGGCTGAACCTGTGACAAAAATTGTTTTATTCAAAATTACACCTTCTTCATTATTTACTTATTTAACTGGATCAAAGAATGTATCTGGATGAGCTGGATCAAAGACTTCATTGCATGTCATCACAGTAACCAGATTTTCTGTTTCTGACAGGTTGATGATGTTATGTGTCCATCCTGGTATCATATGTACTGCTTCTATTTTATCTCCACTTACTTCAAATTCTACGATTTCTCCTGTATTGATATTTCTTTCTTGTATTAATCCATGTCCCTGTACTACAATGAATAATTCCCATTTTGAATTATGCCAATGTTGCCCTTTTGTAATTCCTGGTTTCGAGATATTGATTGATACTTGTCCACAGTCTTCTGTATGTATAAGTTCAGTAAATGATCCTCTGTCATCACAGTTCATTTTTAACGAATAAGCAAACTTTTCTTTAGGAAGATAAGAAAGATATAAACTATATAGTTTTTTCGCAAATGATCCTTCTGGCATTTTAGGCATCATTAACGTCTTTGGTTGATTTTTAAACTGTTCTAGTAAATCAACGATTTCTCCTAATGTCACTTTATGTGTTACTGGAAGATAACAATATCTTCCATCTTCTTTATCAACTGTTTCAACACCATCAAACTCACAACGTTGTTCTTTTCCTTCTAACAGGTCATACATACCTTCAACTAGATCATCGATATAAAGAACTTCAAGTTCTGTCGTTCTGTCATTGACTGTAAATTCTTCATCATTGGCTACTGCCCAACAGAATGTTGAAATAGCACTGTTATATTTTGGTCTTGAATGCCCCATTAAATTTGGAAAACGATAAACAGCTACTTTTGCACCTGTTTCTTTAGAATAGTCAAAGAAGAGTTCTTCCCCTGCTTTCTTTGATTTTCCATATTCACTTGTTCCAAAGCGACCTGCAAGTGTTGCTTGAATAGAGCTGCTCAACATGATCGTTGCTTTATTGCTATATTTTTTTAATGTATCTAATAATGTAGAAGCAAAACCAAAGTTTCCATTCATAAAGTCTTCTACATTTTCAGGTCTGTTGACACCTGCTAGATTGAATACAAAATCACAATCCTTACAGTACTTATCTAATTCTTCTAAGGTATTGTTGATGTCATATTCATAGATCTCTTCTATATGAATATTTGGTCTTGTTTTATTTCTTCCATCCTTGATTGTTTTTAAGTTATTGACTAAGGCAGTTCCTACCATGCCTTTAGCCCCTGTCACTAATATCTTCATTCTAATATTTTCTCCATACCATTTTATTAACTACATTTATATATCCTTGAATAATTCTTACAACTTTCATTGATACTGTTTCATCAATATAATCTGGACAAGGTTTACCTAAGACACCTTTTTGTTTCATTTCAATAGCCATATCAGTTGCATTCAATAATTCTTTGGTAGTAATACCTGCAAGAATAAAATCACCTGCTTCCAATGCTTCAGGTCTTTCTGTACTTGTCCTGATACATACAGCAGCTATAGGATGTCCAATGCTTAAATAAAAACTACTTTCTTCTGGCAGTGTTCCACTGTCAGAAACAATCGCTAAAGCATTCATTTGTAGACAGTTATAGTCATTGAATCCTAATGGTTCATTGACTCTTACTCTTGGATCCAATTTAAAGCCACTTTTTTCTAGTTTATTTTTGCTTCTAGGATGACATGAGTATAGAATTGGCATATTATATTTTTCAGCTAGAGCATTGATCGCTGTAAATAAAGAAATAAAGTTCTTTTCAGTATCGATGTTTTCTTCTCTATGAGCACTTAATAAAATATAATGATCTTTTTCAAGTCCTAATCTTTCCAAGACATCTGAAGCTTGAATCTTATCAAGATTTCCTCTTAAAACTTCTGCCATAGGAGAACCTGTCATATAAGTTCTTTCTTTAGGCAACCCTGTATCAGCTAGATACTTTCTAGCGAATTCGCTATAGCATAAATTGACATCACTGATGACATCAACGATTCTTCTGTTTGTTTCTTCTGGAAGACATTCATCCTTACATCTGTTTCCTGCTTCCATGTGGAATAAAGGAATATGCAATCTTTTAGCACTGATTGCACTTAAACAGCTGTTTGTATCACCTAATACCAGATAACCATCAGGTTGTAGTTCATTTAAAAGTTCATAGCTTCTTCCTAAGATATTACCACAAGTAACACCTAGATTATCTCCAACCACTGGTACAAGAATATCCGGTCCAAATTCACCATCATTATTTTTTAATTCAAAATCTTCCCAGAAAACTGTACTCAAATTTTTATCCCAGTTTTGATTATAATAGATGACACATGTATCAAAGTATTCTCTACATCTTTTAATAACTGCAGCAAGACGAATGATTTCAGGTCTTGTTCCTAATCCTATACATAGTTTTGTCTTTCCATTATCTTTCCATTTAAAATTATGTTCCATAATAATTTCTCCACTAAAGAAACAATTTCCTATTCTTCATTCAATCTTTCTTGAATATATGAAAGTTTGGAAATTGTTT
>NZ_JAJDKA010000082.1:0-7729 GCF_020589945.1 Faecalibacillus sp. MSK20_93
TATGCAAATAATAGTGGCTATATTCAAACAGGATGGTTGCATAAAGGATCATGGTATTATTTAGACCAAGATGGAAAAATGGTCACAGGATTGGTTTCTGTAGGGGACGAACAATGTTACTTTGATCAATCAGGAGCTATGCAAACAGGATGGATCCAAGCAGATGGAACATATTACTATGCAAATAATAGTGGCTATATTCAAACAGGATGGTTGCATAAAGGATCATGGTATTATTTGGACCAAGATGGAAAAATGGCTACAGGATTGGTTTCTATAGGGGACGAACAATGTTACTTTGATCAATCAGGAGCTATGAAAACAGGATGGATCCAAGCAGATGGAACATATTACTATGCAAATAATAGTGGCTATATTCAAACAGGATGGTTGCATAATGGATCATGGTATTATTTGGACCAAGATGGAAAAATGGTTGTAGGTGATTATTATATCAATGATCAATATTACTATTTTAATTCTAATGGAGATTTGCAATTAGGTTGGTATTATAGAGATAATCAATATTATTATCTTGATTCTAATGCGGTTCTTGTTAAAGGATGGAATAAGATTACTAACAAATGGTATTATTTTAATGATCAAGGAATTATGCAAACGGGTTGGCAATTGATTAATAATCAATGGTTCTATTTAAATGCTTCTGGTGATATGCAAACAGGATGGTTAAAATCAGGTAATAAATGGTATTATTTAAATAAGAGTGGTGTCATGGTTACTGGTTGGGCACAAATTGGATGGAAATGGTATTATTTTAATGAAGATGGTGCAGCTGTTAAAGATGATGTAGTTATTGATGGTAAAACATATACATTTAGAGATGATTATTCATGGATTTCAAATTGTACGAGAAAAGAGTTTGTAGAAAGAGCTAAAAGATATTTGGGATGTAATGAAAAAGATGGATCATTTAAGAAAATTATTGATTCTTATAATAAACTAGATCCATTACCTAGAGGTTATAAAGTAAAATATACAGATTCTTGGTGTATGACTTTTGTTTCAGCTATGGTGAGAGAATGTAATTTACTTGACATTATCCCAGTTGAATGTTCATGTGGTAAAGCAGTTGAAAAAGCTCAAGCAATGGGAATTTGGCAAGAAAATGATGCTTATGTTCCTCAAATTGGTGATATTATTATGTATGATTAGGATGATAATGGAAATGGTGATAATACAGGATGGCCTGATCATGTAGGTATTGTTGCTGAAGTGAATGGAAATACTTTTAAAGTTATTGAAGGAAATAAAAATGATGCTGTTGAATATAGAACAATGACTGTAAATGGTAAATTTATAAGAGGATATATTACACCTAAGTTTTTATCATAGAAGAAGTAGAAATACTTCTTTTTTTTCTTTACTTGTAGAAAACATATGCTATAATGTTCATGTAAATTAACAAGGAGAAAAAAATGAACACTTTTACATATTTAGACTTTGAACTTATAAAACTGCTTTATAAAGAAAATAATCTTTCACAAAGAATGATTTCTAAAAGATTAAATTGTTCTTTAGGTAAAGTAAATGAAACACTAAAAAAACTTAAAGAATTAAATTATCTTAATGAGGATAATTCACTTACAAATTTAGGAATGAATTTAATAAAGAAAGATAAGTCTGCTATTATTTTAGCTGCAGGACAAGGAATTCGAATGATTCCTATTAATAACAATGTTCCTAAAGCCATGCTTGAAATAAATGGAGAAATACTTATTGAACGTATTATTAGACAGCTATTAGAAGCCAATATTCATGATATAACAATAGTTGTTGGTTTTATGAAAGAAGAATTTGATTATCTTATTGATCAATATCATGTAAAGTTAGTTGTTAATAGAGAATATCAAGAAAAGAACAACTTACATAGTTTAAATATTGTAAAAGATAAAATAAATAATACTTATATTATTCCTGGTGATCTTTATTTCTATGAAAATCCGTTTTTAGATAATGAAATTCAATCATGGTATATGCTTGAAAATAGAATAAGTAAACATAGTAATGTTACATGTAATACTAAAAATGAAATTATTAAAACAAAAAAAGATGGTTTAAAACTGATTGGTTTATCATTTATAAATAATCAAGATGCTTCATATTTAAAAGAACATTTAGAACATTTAGATGATGGAATACATGATTCATTGTTTTGGGAAGAAGCCTTGTATCAAAAAAATAAGATGTTTATTTATGGGAAAATCGTTGATACAAATTATGTTGATGAAATCAATACTTATGAAGAATTAAGAAATGTAGATGATCATTCAACACACTTAAATAATGAGACATTATCTTTAATTGCTGATGTTTTTAAAATCAATGTTGAACAAATAAAAAATATTAAAAGTTTAAAAAAAGGAATGACTAATCGTTCATTTTTATTTGAAATCAATCAAGATAAATATATTATGAGAATTCCTGGGGAAGGAACAGATCAACTTATTAATCGAAAAGAAGAATATGAAGTTTATCAAGTAATAAAAGATTTAAATATCAGTGATGAAGTTATTTATATGAATCCTCAAAATGGTTATAAGATTACAAAGTATTTAAATGATACACGTGTATGTAATCAAGATGATCAAGAAGATCTAAGAAAGTGTATGCAATTATTGAAATATTTTCATCAACAAGATTTAAAGGTTGATCACGAATTTAATGTTTTTGAAAAGATTGATTTTTATGAAAAATTAAGAGGGCCTAAATCCTTATATAAAGATTATGATCAAACAAAAGAAAAAATCTTCTCTTTAAAGAATATTATTGAAAAGATGCCTAAAGAATGGAGACTATGTCATATAGATGCAAATTGTGATAATTTCCTATTCTATAAAGAAAATGAAGAAGAAAAAATAAAACTTATTGATTGGGAATATGCGGCAATGCAAGATATTCACCTAGATATTGCAATGTTTTGTATCTATTCCATGTATAACAGACAGCAAGTTGATAACTTGATAGACATTTATTTTGAAAATAAATGTGATCAGCAAACAAGAATTAAAATCTATTGTTATATATCAATGTGTGGTCTTTTATGGAGCAACTGGTGTGAATATAAATATACATTAGGTGTTGAATTTGGAAAATATTCATTAGCACAATATCGCTTTGCGAAAGATTACTATAATATTGTTATAGAAGAAATGGAGAATATGAAATAATGAGTCAAGTAGAAAGAGCAATTATCATGGCCGCAGGAAAAGGAACACGTATGAAACCTATTACTAATAAAGTTCCTAAGCCATTAGTTAAAGTCAATGGAAAAGCAATGATAGAAGGGGTTATAGAAAAACTTCATGAACAAGGCATTCAAGAAATCTATGTTGTCGTAGGATACCTTAAGGAACAGTTTAATTACTTAAAAGAAAAATATAATGATGTACATTTAATTGATAATCCCTATTTTGATACATGTAATAATATTTCATCACTCTATGTAGCTCGAGAACATCTTAAAAATGTCATTATTTTAGATGGGGATCAAATTATTAATAACAGTCAAATTCTTGAAAAGAATTTTGACTTTTCTGGATATAACTGTATCTACAAAAAAGAAATCAATAATGAATGGATGTTAAAAATCAAAGAGGGTCTTGTTACATCTTGTTCACGAACAGGTGGAAAAGATGGTTGGCAATTGTATAGTGTTTCTCGTTGGAATGAAGAAGATGGGAAACGCTTGAAAAAACATTTGGAAATAGAATTTGAAGAAAAGAAAAATACAGAAATCTATTGGGATGATGTAGCATTGTTTTGTTATCCAGATGAATATCAATTATCTATTAAAGAAATGCGTGATGGAGATATTTTGGAAATAGATAGTTTAGATGAGTTATGCAGTATAGATCCATCATATTTAAATTATAGGGAGAACTAAAATGGAAAAGAAAACATTAAAAGGAAGATTAGACTATACAGCGATGATCATACCTTTATTAGGGGTCGTCTTATTATGTGTTTTATTTATGATCATGCCAGCTAAATCTTCATATATTATTCAAATGATCAGAGGATTTTTAGGAAATGATTGTGGTATTTATTATGCTATGTTGGGTGTTGGTATTTTTGCTTGTTCTTTATATATTGCTTTTTCTAAATATGGAAAAATCAAGTTAGGGAAAGATACGGATAAACCAATTTATTCATCATTTAATTGGGGAGTAATGATTTTTACTTCTACAATGGCAGCAGATATTTTATTTTATTCATTATGTGAATGGGCATTATATGCTAATGAAAAGTATATTGATCAATTAGGTGGAATACAAAAATGGGCTTCAACATTTCCGTTATTTCATTGGGGACCAATTGCTTGGAGTTTTTATATTATTTTAGCTGTTGCTTTTGGTTTTATGTTACATGTAAGAGGAAGAAATAAACAAAAGTTTTCTGAAGGATGTAGACCATTATTAGGAAATAAAGTGGATGGAGTTGTAGGTAAAATTATTGATTTAATTGCTATATTTGCACTTATTGCAGGAACTGCAACAACCTTTTCACTGGCAACACCATTATTATCAGCAGCTTTAAGTAGAGTATTTGGGTTGCCTAATGGTGTAGGACTTACTATTGCTGTTTTATTATTGATTGCGGCAGTTTATACATTTACTGTAATTACAGGAATGAAAGGTATTTCTAAACTAGCAACATATTGTTCCTATTTATTCTTTGCTTTACTTATTTATTTTTTAATAGGTGGGGGAGAAACCACATATATCTTAGAAACTGGTTTTTCAGCTATTGGTAATATGGTACAAAATTTTATCGGATTATCTACTTGGATGGATCCATTAAGAGAAACATCATTTCCACAAAATTGGACGATTTATTATTGGGCCTATTGGATGGTATGGTGTGTTGCAACTCCTTTCTTTATTGGAAAAATCAGTAAGGGAAGAACAATTAAAAATACGATTCTAGGAGGATATGGATGGGGTCTAGCAGGAACTTTTACTTCATTCATTATTCTTGGAAATTATGGTTTGGCACAACAAATGAAACATGGAATTGATATTTCGGGAATGATTGCTAAAAGTGGAGATTATTCTACAGTTATTTTAAAGATATTTGATACTCTACCACTAGCAAGTCTAGGTTTATTATTATTAGTTATTACTATGATTGCTTTTTATTCAACAACATTTGATGCTTTAACCATGGTTGTTTCATCTTATTCCTATAAAAAATTAGATGTAGATGAAGAACCAGATAAAAAGATTAGAGTTTTCTGGGCAATTATCTTTATCTTATTTCCAATAGCGTTGATTTTTGCTGAAAATTCAATGTATAGTTTACAGTCAGTGGCTATTATCGCTGCTTTTCCAATAGGATTTATTATACTGTTGATTGTCATTAGTTTCTTTAAAGATGCAAATAAATATTTACAAGAAAAGAAAGAAAATAACAGGGATATAGAATAGAAAATTCTATATCCTTTTTGTTGAATTGAAAATGTATATCATTATAATAAAAAATAGTATTTATGAAGATGATTATTTTAGTTGATATTTGTAAGTATATTATTTTATGTGATGTTATCACATTATTAAAAGCAAATAGGATTAGTAAGTTAAAATATTCTATAGATTTAAAATATTGTAGGAGGTTGGAAATGAAAAAAAAGTACATAAGTCTGTTTCTTGTTATATTATTGGGAATGATTTTTAATATCTCTAATATAAAAGCATATGAAGGAACAAATGACGTTATTGGACAAACAAAGTTTGTAGATAAAGATGGAAATATTAATACTGTAGATGTTTATGATGGAACAACGAATGAAGAGTATAATCCTTATGCACGAACAGTTTCTACAGCGAATATGGTTAATTATAATTGTTCTAAAGCAAAGACAACGACAAATTTTACAGATTATTATACAGGACAAGAGGGATATTTATCTAAATCAAATGCAGCGGATGCAGCTTTTTTAGGGTATGAAAATGGAAAAGTGAAGTTTATGATTTCAGGAATTGTTGGTTTAGTAGATCCTCAATATGTTGAAGTTCTTAGCCAAGGGACTTATTATGCAAGTAACTATGAAGTTAATTCATCAGGTGATTTGTATCATTATATTTCTAATAATGTTAATGCGACAGGAAATCAAGGGAATAAGAATTATATAGGGACAGGGCCTAGTTATTTAACAAAGAATAAAGAGTATTATAGCTATGATGGACATTATTTTTATGATAACTATAATACAATGATTACAGATTATAAAAATAATGTTAGAAATAATGCTGTTAATCCTAATAATCCTTATTATAGTTATTTTCAATACTTACCAATGAGAAGTCAAACGACTTATACTGGTTCACAAATATCAAATTATTTAAATAATAAAGCAGGAAGTACTTCTAAATTATATAATACAGGTGATATTTTTATTAAGTATCAAAATAAATATGGGGTCAATGCTTTAATGGCAGCAAGTTTTGCTGCCTTAGAATCTGGATGGGGAAAAAGCAATATTGCATTAAATAAAAATAACTTATTTGGATTAAATGCTACAGATAATAATCCAGGTGGAAATGCAGATACCTTTAGTACAGTAGATGATTGTATTATGAATTTTACATCGAGTTGGATGTCTAAAAGATATTTAAATCCTACATATACTTCTTTATTTAGAGGAGGTTATTTTGGAGACAAGGGAAGTGGAATATTTGGAAAATATTCTTCAGATCCCTATGAAGGAGAAAAATGTGCAAGCATTGCTAAAAATATGGATGCTAGTATCTCTTCTAAAGATAATGATTATTATACTTTAGGAATCAAAGATATTTATTTAACAACACATACTGCCCTTAATGTAAGAAGTAGTTCAAATACAAATTCTAGTGTTTTATATACAACGATAAAAAATCCAGCTTATTCATTTATTATAAAAGATGCCTCTGCAATTAATGATTTTTATAAGATACAAAGTGAAGTTGCTAGTAGTGATGGAACTTATAGCTTTGATAATACAGGATATGTAAGTAATCAATATGTTACTTTATTAAATAATACTTCTCATCCACAAGGATGGAAAAAAGAAAATAATTATTGGTATTATTATTTTTCAAATGGGTCAAAAGCAACTGGTTTACAAACTATAGAAAATAATCTCTATTATTTTAATACAAGTGGACAAATGCAAACGGGTTGGCAAGAAGTTAATAATAAATGGTACTACTTTGATGAATTGGGTTATGGTCAAAAAGATTGGAAATTAATAGGAAATAATTGGTTTTATTTTAATAGCAGCTATCAAATGCAAACCGGTTGGCAAGAAATAAATGAAAAATGGTATTATTTAAGTACTGGTGTTATGAACATCTATGGAAAAACTTATTATGAAGGCTATATGGTTACTGGTTGGTTACCACTAGGTAATGATTGGTATTATTTAAATAGTGATGGATCAATGGTAACAGGATTACAAACTGTAGGAAATAATTTCTATTATTTTAATGCAAGTGGAAAGATGCAAACCGGTTGGCAAGGAATCAATAACAAATGGTATTATTTTGATAATGGTGGTTATGGACAAAAAAGTTGGCAAATGATTGCAGGAAATACGTATTACTTTTTAGATAATTATCAAATGGCAACAGGATTTCAAGAAATCTCTGGAAATACTTATTTCTTTAGTACAGGTGTTATGAACATCTATGGAAAAACTTATTATGAAGGCTATATGGTTACTGGTTGGTTA
>NZ_JAJDKA010000083.1:0-7565 GCF_020589945.1 Faecalibacillus sp. MSK20_93
AATTCTACTTTTATTTTTCATTTTTTTAAAGTGGAATTTAACTTTTCACTTTAGCAAATATAAAAAAAATAGGCCTAAGCCTATTTTTTTATAATTGATCTCCAAGATTTTCATGATTATCATCTAATAAATCATATTTAGCAAGTTCAGCTGCTTTTGCTTCTTCAGCTTCTTTTGCTAATGTTTCAGGTGATTTTAAAGGACCTCTAAATCCTGTACCAGCTGGTAATAATTTACCAATTAATACATTTTCTTTTAATCCTTTTAACATATCTTTCTTACCTTTAATTGATGCATCAGTTAAGATCTTAGTAGTTTCTTGGAATGATGCTGCAGATAAGAATGAATCAGTTTCAAGAGATGCTTTAGTAATACCTAATAAGATTGGTCTACCAACAGCTGGATGTTTTCCTTCTTTTAATGCTTCTCTATTTAATTCAGTAAATTGAGTTACATTAACATGTGTTCCAGGAAGTGTTCCAGTATCTCCACCTTCAACAATTCTAATTTTCTTCAACATTTGTCTTACGATAATTTCGATATGTTTATCAGAAATTTCGATACCTTGAATACGATATACTTTTTGAACTTCTTTAATAATATACTTTTCAACAGCTTCTGTATCAGCTACATTTAATAATTCTTTTGGATCAATAGAACCTTTAGTGATTTTATCACCAATACGTACTTCATCACCAACATTAACTCTTAATTTTGCACCATATGGAGTTAAGTAACTTCTTGTTTCTAAATCGTTAGAAACAACAACTTCCATTCTTCCTGCATTATCAATAATATTTGATACTTCACCATCAATTTCAGAAATAATTGATTTAGCTTTTGGATTACGTGCTTCAAACAATTCTTGAATACGAGGTAACCCTTGAGTGATATCGGCACCACCGGCAACCCCACCATCATGGAAAGTACGCATTGTTAACTGAGTACCTGGTTCACCGATTGATTGTGCAGCCATAACCCCAACAGCTTCACCTAATTCAACAACATTACCTGTTGCTAAGTTACGACCATAACATTTTTTACAAACTCCGCCTTTAGCAACGCAGCCAAGAACTGAACGAATTTCAACTTCTTTAATACCTGCATCACAAACAACTTTAGCGTTTTGTTCAGTAAAGATTTCACCTGCAGCAACTAATAATTCTTTAGTTTCTGGATGGTAAACATCTTTTTGTGAATAACGACCAACTAAACGGTCATATAATGGAACAATTACAGTATTGTCATCTGTATTGTATAATTCAGTAACAACGAATCCTCTATCTGTTCCACAATCTTCTTCAGAAATAATAACTTCTTGAGCAACGTCTACTAAACGTCTTGTTAAGTAACCTGAATCGGCAGTCTTTAAGGCAGTATCTGTAGAACCTTTACGGGCACCGTGTGTTGAAATAAAGAATTCTGATGCTGTTAAACCTTCACGGAAGGCAGACTTGATTGGTAACTCGATTGTTTCCCCTTTTGGATTTGACATCAATCCACGCATACCTACTAACTGAGTGAAGTTAGAAAGTGATCCACGGGCACCTGAATCAGACATGATGAAGATTGGGTTACGATCATCAGCTTCGAACTCTTGACGAACGACTTCTTGGACTTCATCTTTAACACCAGTCCATAATTTGATTACGCTTTGGTATCTTTCTGCTTCAGTTAATTTACCTTTATTATAGAAAGTTTTAATTTGTTCAAGTTTTTGATCTGCTTTATCAAAGATTTCAAATTTAGCTTGTGGCACTTGGATATCATAAGCAGATACTGTAATACCAGCAATTGTTGAATATTTAAATCCTTGGTCTTTTAACTTATCAAGCATTAAACTTGTATCAGTTAATGCAGATTGTTTGAACACTTCATCAATGATGCTTCCTAATGCTTTTTTACCTAATGGTTTAACTGGTTGTTGAGCAGCAATATGTGCTTTAATATCAGTTCCCATTGGAACAAAGTATCTATCAGGTGTTCCAGATAAGTTTTCTTTACCTGGTTCATTGATAAATGGGAATTGTCCATCAAAGATATCATTAAAGAAAATTTTACCTACAGTAGTAATTAAATAACTGTTATTTTGAGCTTCTGTAAATGTTGCATTGTGTAATGCAGATGCTTTAATAGCAACTCTTGTATGAAGATTTACAGTTTTAGCAAAATATGCATGATCAACTTCATTTCTATCAGCAAAGACAGTACCTTCACCAATTGCTCCAACATCTTCTAATGTTAAGTAGTAGTTACCTAACACCATGTCTTGGGATGGAGTAACGATAGGTTTACCATCTTTAGGACCTAAGATATTTGTTGATCCTAACATTAATTGTCTTGCTTCTTGAATTGCTTCTTCACCTAATGGTACATGGACAGCCATTTGGTCCCCATCGAAATCGGCATTGAACGCTGGAGTTACTAATGGGTGAAGACGAATAGCACGTCCTTCTACTAATTTAGGTTCGAATGCTTGGATACCTAATCTATGAAGAGTTGGCGCACGGTTTAATAATACTGGATGTGCTTTGATAACTTCTTCAACGATTGGCCAAATTTTATCATCCATTTTATCAATTAATCTTTCAGCTGCTTTAATATTTGTAGCAATTTCTTGATCAACTAAACCATGGATAACAAATGGTTTAAATAAGCTTAATGCCATTTCACGTGGGATACCACATTGATACATTTTTAAGTCTGGTCCTACAGCGATAACTGAACGTCCTGAATAGTCAACACGTTTACCTAATAAGTTTTGACGGAAACGTCCTTGTTTACCTTTTAATGTATGGCTTAATGATTTTAACGCACGTCCACCAGCACCAGTAATTGGTTTAGAACGACGACCATTATCAATTAAGGCATCAACAGCTTCTTGTAACATACGCTTTTCATTTTGAACGATAATAGAAGGTGTTCCAAGTTCTAATAATTTTTTCAAACGATTATTACGAGTAATAACACGTCTATATAAATCATTTAAATCACTTGTCGCAAAACGTCCACCATCTAATTGTAACATAGGTCTTAAATCAGGTGGTATAACTGGTAATGCTTCAAGAATCATCCATTCAGGTTGATTATCAGAAGATCTAAATGCTTCAATAGCTTCTAATCTCTTCAATAATTTAGTACGTTTTTGTCCTTGAGCTTCTTTTAATTCTTTAGATACAAGTTCAAATTCTGCATCTAAATCAACTTGTTTTAATAAAGTTTGAATCGCTTCAGCCCCAATTTGAGCTTCAAATGTATGACCAAATTGTTCATAACATTTACGATAATCTCTTTCAGATAATACTTGTTTGTATTCTAAAGGTGTAGTTCCTTTATCAATAACAACATAAGAAACAAAATAAATAATTTCTTCTAGTTGTTTTGGTGACATATCTAAGATTAATCCCATTCTTGATGGAATACCTTTTAAATACCAAATATGTGCTACTGGTGTAGCTAATTCAATATGTCCCATACGTTCACGACGTACTGCAGATTTAGTAACTTCTACACCACATCGATCACATACAACACCTTTATATCTAATTTTCTTATATTTTCCACAACTACATTCCCAATCCTTAGATGGTCCAAAGATTCTTTCACAGAATAGACCATCTTTTTCAGGCTTTTGAGAACGATAGTTAATCGTTTCAGGTTTTTTTACTTCACCATAAGACCATTCACGAATTTTTTCAGGAGATGCTAATCCAATTTGGATTGATGAAAATTTATTAGTATTTGCCATTTTCTATTCCCTCCTTATAATGATTCACTTTCTTCAGTTTCAACTAATTCTTCAGATTTCATAGCATCAGTAACAACTTCTTTTTCTTCGTTTACATCTTCTTTTTCAATTGATCTTGGGAAACGTCTTTCTTCATCTTCGATATTTCTTTCATCAATTTCTTGATCATTTTCATCTAATAAACGAATATCTAATGCTAATGCTTGTAATTCTTTCTTTAATACTCTAAATGATTCAGGTAATCCTGGTTCTGGCATTGGTTGTCCTTTAACAATAGCTTCATATGTTTTAACACGTCCAACAACATCATCAGATTTAACAGTTAAGATTTCACGAAGTGTATAAGCAGCACCATAAGCTTCAAGTGCCCAAACTTCCATTTCCCCAAATCTTTGTCCACCGTTTTGAGCTTTACCTCCAAGTGGTTGTTGAGTAACTAATGAGTAAGGTCCTACTGAACGTGCATGTAATTTATCATCAACCATGTGTGATAATTTAACGAAGTACATAATACCTACAGATACAGGAGAATCAAAATATTCACCCGTACGTCCAGAAATAACAGGTTGTTTTCCATCTTCATTCATTCCTGCTTCTTTCATTAATGCTTCTAAGTCTTCACGATGTAAACCATCGAAAGCAGGAGTAGCAATATATAAACCTAATTGTCTAGCGGCATAACCTAAATGTAACTCTAATACTTGTCCGATATTCATACGAGATGGAACCCCTAATGGATTTAACATGATATCTAATGGTGTACCATCTTCTAAGTGTGGCATATCTTCGATTGGTAAGATTTTTGAAATAACCCCTTTATTACCATGACGTCCAGCCATTTTATCTCCTTCAGAGATTTTACGTTTTTGAACGATATAAACTTTAACAACACGGTTAACACCTGGTTGTAATTCATCACCATTTTTACGATCAAAGATTTTAATATCATGAACGATACCAGCCCCACCATGAGGAACTCTTAATGAATTATCTTTAACTTCTCTTGACTTTTCACCAAAGATTGCAAGTAATAATTTTTCTTCTGCTGATAATTCAGCTTGACCTTTTGGAGTAACTTTACCAACTAAGATATCTCCTTCTTTAACTTCAGCACCAATCATGATGATACCATCACTATTTAAGTTTTTACGTGCTTCATCCCCAACGTTAGGGATATCTCTTGTAATTTCTTCAGGTCCTAATTTTGTATCACGACATTCAATTGAATATTCATCAATATGAATAGATGTATATACATCTTCTTTTACTAATCTTTCAGACATAATAACGGCATCTTCGTAGTTATAACCATTCCATGTCATGAAACCAACTAACACGTTTTGTCCTAATGCTAATTCACCTTGTTCCATTGCTGGACCATCAGCTAATACTTGACCAACAACAACTTCTTCTCCAACTTTAACAATTGGTTTATGGTTGATACAAGTTCCTGCATTTGAAATAGCAAATTTTGTTAAACGATATTTGTGAACAACTGCTTCATCATCCACGATTTCAATACGTTTAGCATCTACATAACTTACAGTACCGTTATGTTTACTTACTAAAGCTGCTCCAGAATCTCTTGCAGCTTGATATTCCATACCTGTCCCAACAAATGGTGTATGTGGATTTAATAAAGGTACAGCTTGACGTTGCATGTTGGCACCCATTAAAGCACGAGTTGCATCATCGTTTTCCAAGAATGGAATACATGAAGTGGCAACAGAAACGATTTGTTTTGGAGAAATATCGATAAAATCAACATCTTCTCTTTTAGCCATAATATTTTCACCTAAATGACGGGCGATAACTTGTTCATCTAAGATTTCACCTTCATCAGATGTTTGTACATTTGCTTGTGCAATAATATAATTTTTTTCTTCATCAGCAGTTAAATAACGTACATCGTCTTCATCGATAACACATTTATTAACTTTACGATATGGAGTTTCAATAAATCCATATTCATTGATTTTAGCATAAGATGCTAAAGTTGAAATTAACCCGATGTTTGGACCTTCAGGAGTTTCGATTGGACAAATTCTTCCATAATGGGAAGCATGTACGTCACGGACTTCATATCCTGCACGGTCTCTTGATAAACCACCTGGCCCTAATGCAGATAAACGACGTTTATTTGTTAATTCGGCTAATGGGTTAATTTGATCCATGAATTGTGATAATTGTGATGACGCAAAGAATTCTTTCATTGCGGCAGTTAATGGACGAATATTTGTTAAAGATTGTGGTGTTACTGAATCCACTTCAGATAATGACATTCTTTCTTTAACAACTCTTTCCATTCTTGATAATCCAATTCTGAATTGGTTTTGAATTAATTCACCTACAGAACGTACACGTCTATTTCCTAAATGATCAATATCATCTAATAAACCTATACGAGCCATATGAGATACTCTATCTTCAGGTGCTAAATCATAAGAATTGAAAATATCAACTAAGTTTAACATATATGAATATGCTGCAATCATGTCAGAGATTGTAACATATTTACAATTTAATGATAAATCTGTACCAATTACTTTCATAACTTTAGTACGTGATTCATCAACATAAACATGGACTACTTGTAATACACCATTACTTTCTAATCTAGGATTAGTTTTCATTTCAACAGTGTGTGCACCTGCTTCAAAAACAGGTCTTAATGTATCAATAACTTCATTTGTAATAACTGTTCCTTTTGTACAAACAACGTTACCATCAATATCTTTAACATCTTCAGCAAGAACACGTCCTGCAATACGATCTAATAAACTTAATTTTTTCTTAAATTTGAAACGACCAGCTTTAGCTAAATCATAACGTTTAGGATCAAAGAATCTAGTATATAAAAGGCTTGTAGCACCTTCTAATGTAGCAGGTTCTCCTGGTCTTAATTTATTATAAATTTCAATTAAAGCTTCTTCTGTGTTTGTTGTATTATCTTTTGCTAAAGTGTTCAAAATAAATTCATGATCACCAAAAACATCAATAATATCTTCATTACTAGAAAGTCCTAAAGCACGTAATAAAACTGTTCCTGGGATTTTTCTATTACGGTCAATACGAACATTTAAAACATCTTTTGCATCATTTTCGAACTCTAACCAAGTCCCTCTTGATGGGATAATACTACCTTCAAAGACAGTTTTACCACTTTTATCAATGGCATCAGCAAAGTATGCCCCTGGTGAACGTACTAATTGAGATACAATAACACGTTCTGCCCCATTAATAATGAAAGTTCCTGAATCAGTCATTAATGGGAAATCACCCATAAATACTTCTTGTTCTTTAATTTCACCAGTTCCTGAATTGATTAAACGTAAAGTAGCACGAATTGGTGCTGCATAATTTGCATCACGATCTTTACTTTCGTTTACGGAATATTTTGGTTCATCAAAGGCACAATCAACAAATTCTAATGATAAAGTTTCATTAAAGTTTGTAATTGGGTAGATATCATCAAATACTTCTTTAATTCCTACTTCTTTAAACCATTTATAGGAATTTGTTTGAATTTCTACTAAATTTGGTAACTCTAAAGATCCTGAAATCCTAGAGTAATTACGACGAGTAATCTTGCTTTTTGCTGTAGTTGTATGCTTTTCCACGAATTAACTCCACCCTTCTTTATCTCTATTAAACTGTTTTTGAGCGCACAAAAACGCTTGATTTTAAATATTAATAGTCATTATTGTATTTTAGATAAAGGTTTCAAAAAAGTCAATACCTTTTTTTATAAAAAATAAAAAATCTAAAGTGAAAAGTTAAATTCCACTTTAGATATGACAAAGTGGATTTTAGTCTT
>NZ_JAJDKA010000084.1:0-7536 GCF_020589945.1 Faecalibacillus sp. MSK20_93
AGTCGAGCCACAAGGAAGAAAATACAAATCCACATTCACATATTTCAATATTACAAGATAACAAGACCGTCATCAATCACGGATAAATAAGATTGATAGAAAGGAATGTATATTGTTTATGACTACTTAGATGGGTCAATTACAATATACCAGGAAGAAGAATATGAAAGAAAAGGTAAAGAGAATTGTTTCTCTAGCACTTGCATTTTTAATGTCAATTGGATGTATTCACTCTTATCCAATCGTCAGTGCTTTGGAAAATGATTATGAAGTCTATCCAAATCCTCATATGATGGATTATCAAGATGGTTCATTTGATATGACATCTACTGTCAATGTTGTCTATGAAGATGGTATTGATGAATATACAAAGGATAGAATGAATGAAGTATTAGCTATTAAAAATATAAAAGCAAGTACTTCTGAAGAAGTAAAAGAAGGCCAAACAAACATTTTAGTAGGTATTAAAGATTCAAATCAATATGTTGATCAATATGTTGGTGAACATTATTCAGTAAAAACAACCCAATTATTTGATCAATTAGATTCATACTTATTAAAGGTTGATAATGGAACAATTACAGTATTAGGTAAAGATACAGATGCGGCTTTTTATGGTCTTACAAGTTTGTATCATATCTTTAAACAATTAGACGGAACAAATATCCGTAATTTTACAATAGAAGATTATGCTAATGTTGCTAGTCGTGGATTTATTGAAGGTTATTATGGAAATCCATGGTCAACTGAGGATCGTAAGAAATTAATGGAATGGGGAGGATACTACAAGTTGAATTCTTATTTCTATGCTCCTAAAGATGATCCTAAACATAACTCTAAATGGCGTGAACTTTATACAGATGAAGAAATTGAAACAAAAATCAAACCTCTTGCTGAAGCAGGAAATAAATCAAAATGTCGTTTTGTATTTGCATTACATCCATATATGTATAATGCCATCAGGTATAATAGTGAAGAAAACTATCAAGCAGACTTAAAAGTATTACAAGCTAAATTTGAACAAGTTATTAAAGCAGGTGTTCGTCAAATTGCTATTTTAGCAGATGATGCTGGAAATGTTGGTGGTGCTAACTATACAAAAACATTAACTGATATGACAGCATGGTTAAAAGAAATGCAAAAAACATATCCAGATTTAAAATTAACATTACCATTCTGTACACAAGAATATATGTATAATGGTGAAAGTTATTATCAAAATTTCCCAGCAAATATTCAAATTGTCATGACAGGTGGTAGAGTTTGGGGAGAAGTAACAAATAACTTCACAACAACTTTTACAAATAATGTTGGACGTGGACCATATATGTGGATCAACTGGCCATGTACAGATAACTCTAAAAAACACTTAATTATGGGTGGATATACAACATTTTTACACCCTGGTGTAGATCCAAATAAGATTCAAGGAATCGTTTTAAATCCAATGCAACAATCTGAGCCAAGTAAAGTTGCAATTTTTGGGAATGCATGTTACTCATGGAATATTTGGCAAAGTAAAGAAGAAGCTCAAAAATGCTGGAATGCTTCCTTTAAATATGTCGATCATAATAGCGCTATTGAAACTCAAGCATCAGCTGCTTTAAGAGAACTTTCAAAACATATGATCAATCAAAATATGGATGGCCGTGTAACAGCATTACAAGAATCAGTAGATTTAAAAGATCGTTTAACAAGCTTCAAAGAAGCTCTTACAAATGGAACAACAATCAGTGATGAACAATTTAAAGATTTGATCAATGAATTTACAATCTTAAAAAATGCGAGTGCTACATATAGAGCACAAGCAGGTGATATAAGAATAAAAGATCAAATTGTATATTGGTTAAACTGTTGGGATGATACAGCAGATGCAGCAATAAATTATCTTAAAGCTGTTAAAGCTGTACAAGATGAAGAAGCTAATGATAAGATTTGGGATCTATATTCTACTGGACAAGCTGCTTTTGAAAAATCAAAAACATATGGATTCAATTATGTTGATCATTTAGAATATGCAGAAGTAGGAGTACAACATATCGTACCATTTATTAAAGCAATGGATTCTTATTTAGGAGATATTGCTTCTACAATTGTAAATCCAAATAAACAAGTTACTAAATTTATTACAAATCGTAGTGATACACCAACAGGTAATATTGATAATGTATTCGATAATAAAGCCAATACAGAAATCGTTTATAAAACACCAAATACAATTAGTAAAGGAACTTATGTAGGCGTTAGTTATTCAAAAGCAATTGATATTGATAGAGTGACTTTTAGATTAGGAACAAATTCAAATTCAAAAGATACTTTTTCTAAAGCTAAAGTGCAATATACAACAGATGGTAAAAAATGGGTTGATTTAGATAATCAAGAATATACTTTACCAAATGATGTAGCTTTAACTGACTTAAATTTAAAAGGGGTTAAAGGTATTCGCATGATTGCTACTGAAGATAAAGCGAATACTTGGTTAGGTATTAGAGATATTGCTGTTAATGCAGATGAAGTAGTAACTGAAGAAGATCCAGGTACATTATCTGTCGATAAATTGACACTTAAAGGTGGTTCTTTAAATAATTTATTAGATGACAGTAATGCTACTTATGCTCATTTTGCTGAAAGTCCTTATAAAGGTGGAGAAATTAAAGATTATTTACCAGTTGATGCAAGTATTACATTAACTTTCAAAAAAGCAAAAACATTAGGTACAATTTATTTTGGACAAGATGCAGGAACAGATAAATCAACAAAATATGTCATTGAATATACAACGGATGGTCAAACATGGAAAGTATTAAAAGAATATAATGGTGATGCTTCTGTTGAATTAGATGTATCAAGTCAAAATATTAAAGCAAAAGCAGTTCGTATTAGAAACTTAGAATTAAATTTAAAAAGTAATACAGCAGGATATTGGTGGAAAGTCAATACATTTAAAATGGCTGATCCAGGACAAATGAATGCAACATTTATGTATACAGATACATGGGGAATTTATCAAGGAACAGTAGATAATTTAACAGATGGTGATAGTTCAACAGCATTAGATTTTAGTACCTCAGGTGATACAACAAGAAAAGGTGATTATATAGGTTGGGATTTAGGTAAAGAAACAGCTATTGGTAAAGTTTATGCAGTCATCGGTGGAAATCGTAGTGCTGGAGATAAATGGAAAAAATATAGTTTACAATACTCTGATGACAACCAAAACTGGACTACTTATAAAACATATCAAGGTTTAGCTAGTGGTAAAGATACAGTTGAAGAAAACTTCTATGGTTTAAAAGCACGTTATGTACGTTTAGTGAATGAAGAAGAGAGAGCTGTATGGGTTATTTTCTCTGAATTCTCTGTAAAAGCTTATAATCCAGATGAAGATTTCAATAATGCTAATGTTTATACAAATACAGATTATAGATTAGCTTCACAAAGTGAAGAAGCACTTACAGAATTGATCTATAATCAAGAAATTACTTTAGAAAAAGGTCAATACGTTGGTGTTGATTTATCAAGAATCAAAGATTTAAGTACATTCAATATTGATTATGAAAATGGTCAAGGAGCAACTTTACAAGTTTCAAAAAATGGTGTTGAATGGACAACTGTAACAGGTCAAGAAAAAGAACTTCCAGATGGAAGATATGTAAGATTAATTAATAAAACAGACAAAGCTATTAAATTAACAATTAATCATTTTGAAGTACATTCAAATGAAATTACAGCACCATATTTATATAAAGCAACTATGAATATTAATCCTTCATGGGGTGTTGGTGAAGATACTAGAAATAATGGTGCTGCTTTTGATGGTAATATCGATTCAACAACAGAATTTGGTGATTTTCCACAAAAAGGACAATATATTATTTATGATTTAGGACAAGAAAGAACAATTTCTAAAATTCAAATGTATTGCCAAGATAGTGCAGTTAACTATATTAGAGATGCTGATATTTTAGTATCAGATGATTTAGAAAACTGGACAAAAGTTATTACTATTGGAGATGGTGTTGAAAATACAAATGATGCTGGGGTTAAATGTATTGATTCAGATGCAGGTTATAAAGCATCAAGCACATATCCAAATAAAGTCTATGTAGAAGGAACTGCTAATAATGTTAAAGCACGTTACTTAAAGATCTTAATGACAGCAACAAATAATAATAGAGCTGTTGTTTTCAATGAAATTGTTATCAATGATGGAGAATATGTACCAGTTTCAAATGATCCAACATATACTTCTTCAACTGTAGAAGCAAATGGATTTATTCCTCAATATATGTTTGATGGAGATTTATCTACAGCTTATAGACCAGGTTCTAAAGAAGCTGGAAGCATTACTTATACGTTATCAAGTGATTTAGATGTTAAGAAAATGCATATTATTCAAAAAGGTGAAATTTCAAATGCAAGAGTATCTGTTCTTGTAGATGGTGAAAATGGAAAGAAATGGGTTCAAGTTGGAACTCTTAAAAAATCATTAAATGAATTCTATATGCCTGAAGGAAACGTTTATGAATTAAAGATTGAATGGGATGAAAATAAAATTCCAACAATTTCAGAAGTTATTATGTTAAATGATGATGAATATGCTTCAACAGCAGCTAATGATTTACAAAAATATATTAATTCTTTAGATGTTAAAGAAAATAAATATACAGCAGATTCTTATAAAGAATTTGAAAAGGCATTAAAACAAGCTCAAAAAGTTTTAGATAAACAAGCGGGTGAATTAGATGCTATTACAAATGCAAAAGCTGAATTAGAAGTTGCTTATGCAAATCTTGTTAAACGTGGAGATATTCAAAGTGTTAAAGATGAACTTAATACAATTAACAAGTTAAAAGAAAAAGATTATACAAGTGAAACATGGACTATTTTACAAGATCAAGTGAAACTTGCTCAAGAATTCATTAAAAAGGATGAAGCAACAATTACTGAAAAAGAAGTTATTGATATGGTAGATGCTTTACAAAAAGCAAAAGCTCAATTAGTAACAAAAGTATCAGTAAGTAAAAAAGAGTTAAAAGATTATATTGCATCAAATGAATTAGATAAGTTAGATACAAATAAATATTTAACATCTACTGCTGATTCATTTAAAAAAGCATTAAAGAATGCACAAACATTAATCGAACAAGAAGATGCAACAAAAGAACAATTAGATGAAGCTTTAAAACAATTACAAGATGCAAGAACACAATTAGTTTTAAAAGCAACAGATGATGAAGTAAATGTATTAAAAGCATTAATGGATCAATATCAAGAAAAAGATTATACAGCATCATCATGGAAAGAATTTGAAAAAGTTTACAATGATGTAAAAGATGCTTTAGAAAATGAAAACACAAGTGATAACGTTCAAGCATTAACTAATACTTTAAAAGAAGCTGCTCAAAAACTTGTTAAACGTGGTAATTTAGATGGTATCCATGGTTTATTAGATCAAATTAAACAATTAGATAGTAAAAAATATACAGAAGCATCTTATTCTAAATTAATAGATGTTGTTACTGAAATTTCTAAGAAATTAGAAAATTCATCAGAAATGACACAAGAAGAAGTCGATGCCCTTGTAGGTGAATTACAAAACGCTATTAATGCATTAGAAAAAGCACCAACAATCACTACAGATACAAATGAACCTGCTCATAAACCTCAAGTTGTAACAAATAACAAAGTGAAAACAGGTGATTCAACATCTGTATGGACATTTGCAACATTTGCATTAATGGCAGCAATCGTTTATGTATCTTTAAGAAAAAGAACAAAAGAAGACTAAAACAAAAGGTTTCTATTTTCAAGATTAAGAAAATAGAACCTTTTCATTTTAAAACTAAAAAAGATAGCGTTTTCATAAGCGAAGACGCTTTTTTTATGGTATATTTAAAGAAGAGGTGAAAATCATGAAATTAAAAGCACTTGATCAAAGACAAGCTGGTATTTTGTTACCGTTATTTAGTTTACCAGGAAAACATGGAATAGGGGATTTAGGAAAAGAAGCTTATGAATTTGTTGACTTATCTGCTCAAGCAGGTTTTTCTATTTGGCAAATTTTACCATTAAATCCATCAAGCTCCGGGAATTCACCCTATACTCCTTATTCATCTTTTGCTGGTGATGAAATATATATTTCTTTAGAACTTTTAAAAGATTGGCATTTGTTAGATGAAGTTCCTAACTATTTACAAGATTTAAAAAGAGTTGATTATAAACGCGTACGTTTATTTAAAAATCGTTATTTAAGAAAAGCTTATCAAGTTTTCTTAAAAGATAAAGAATTAAAGAAAGAATATCGTACTTTTGTTAAAGGAACATTTTGGTTAAAAAAATATGCGCGTTTTATGGCTTTAAATAAAGCAAACGAAGGTTTACCTTGGGTAGATTGGAATGATGAAGATCAAAATATTAAAGGAAGTAATGAAGGATTAGAAGCAGAAATTGATTATATTCAATTTCTTCAATATATTTTTGTAAAACAATTTAATTTATTAAAAATACATGCACATCAAAAAGGAATATCTATCATGGGAGATTTACCTTTATATGTAGGTGATGATTCTGCGGATGTTTATGAGTATCGTAAATGTTTTCAATTAGATGATAAATTTTATCCTAAATTCGTATCTGGAGCATCACCTGATTATTTTTCAAAAGATGGCCAACTATGGGGACATCCTTTATATGATTGGGATTATTTAAAGAAAACAAGATATAATTTTTGGATCAAAAGATTAAAATGGAATAATGAAATTTTTGATATTTTAAGAGTTGATCATTTTAGGGCTTTTGATACATATTGGTCAGTTCCTTATGGAAGTGCTACAGCAAGAGAAGGAAAATGGATAGAAGGACCAAGTTATCATTTTTTAGATTCAGTTTATAAACAATTGCCTAAACTTAATATGATTGTTGAAGACTTAGGAGAATTACGTCCACAAGTACATGAACTGAGAGATCATTATGATTTATTAGGAATGAAAGTTATGCAATTCTCTTTTGGAGAAGATGAAAGAAAAGTTAAATATAAAATTCCTCAACATTGTGTTGTTTATACAGGAACACATGATAATGCTACTCTTAAACAATGGTATGAAGAATTAGATGATAAAGAAAGAATGAAAGAAATTATGAAGGGGCTAGGATATATAGGAGAAAATCTTGTGGAAGATATGCTGGCATATACACTTGAATGTGATGCAGTGATTTCTATTGTTCCTTTACAAGATCTACTTGGCTATGGCAAAGAAGCTCGTATTAATTTACCAGGGACAGTAGGTCCACATAACTGGTCTTATAAACTTACTTCATTTGATGATTATCAAAATCAAATACAAATAATTCAAAAAATGTTAAAGAAAGCTAAAAGATAAATACCATACTTATTATTTATATATCCTAAAAAACCGTGATAAAAGCGGTTTTTTTTAAATTTTAGGAGATGTAATCGCTTTTATTTATTAAATTATGACAATAAAATTGATTTTTAAAAAGAAAAAAATATAATAAGTTTCGTAGACAAGTCAT
>NZ_JAJDKA010000085.1:0-7506 GCF_020589945.1 Faecalibacillus sp. MSK20_93
AATTCTACTTTTATTTTTCATTTTTTTAAAGTGGAATTTAACTTTTCACTTTAGCAAAAAATAAAAAATAAAAAAAAGAAATATTATCTTTTTACACTATGTAACAAGTAATATCCCTTATCTCTTTTAACAATTTCACAATTCCCAAAAACTTCTTCCATTTTCTTTTTAGCCGAAGGAGCGCCTTGTTTCTTTTGTAAAATAACCCATAAACTTCCATTTTCATTAAGATGTTCAATTGATTCTTGTAAAATTGTAGTTACAACTTCTTTACCCGCTCTTACTGGTGGATTTGTTACGATCACATCATAACTTCCTTGAACATTTTCATAAATAAAGCTTTTATAAATATTTGCATGAATATTATTATTTTTAGCATTTAATTTGGCAAGTTCAAGTGCACGATCATTGACATCGACCATATCCACATTTAAATGTGAATAAACTTTATTAAGACATATTCCGAAAGTTCCATAGCCACATCCTACATCAAGAAGTGTTTTTTCATTTGTAATTTCGATATTGTCTAATAAAACACGTGATCCATAATCTATCATGCTTTTAGAAAAAACACCATTATCACTTGTAAATAAAAGATCATATTTATGAAATCTAAAAATAAATTGTGATTGTTCACTTTTTAAATCAGTATTATCTGTAAAATAATGTTTCATTTGTATTTCCTCTATTTCCTTTTTCTTTATTATACAAATAAATAGAATTTTAACCAATAAAAAAAGAAGAATCGTAAGATCCTTCTTTTAAATCAAAGTTATAATTATTTAACTTCTACTGTAGCTCCAGCAGCTTCTAATTTTTCTTTGATTTCTTTAGCTTCATCAGCAGATACTTTTTCTTTGATTACTGAAGGTGCTTTGTCAACTAATCCTTTAGCATCAACTAATCCTAATCCAGTGATTTCTCTTACAGCTTTGATTACAGCAACTTTAGTTCCACCAACTTCAGTTAATGTTACGTTAACTTCTGTAGGTTCAGCAGCAGCTCCAGCATCAGCAGCAGCAGCTACAGCAACTGGTGCAGCAGCAGTTACATCAAATTTTTCTTCGATTGCTTTTACTAAATCATTTAATTCTAAAATAGTAGCTTCTTCTAAGTAAGCTAAGATATCTTCATGTGTTAATTTTGCCATGTTTATATTCTCCTTTTCATCAATTCTGCTTATTCAGCAGCTTCTTCTACTTTTTCTTCAGCAGGTGCTTCAACTGGTGCTTCTCCACCATTTTCTTCTCTTGCATCTGCTACAGCTTTTACAACTCTAGCGAATTTGCTAACTGGTGCTTGTAACATACCAAGTAACATTGAGTACATTCCTTCACGTCCAGGTAATTTAGCAATTTCATTAATTTCTTCTACTTCTAATACTTTTCCTTCAACAATTCCAGCTTTGATTACTAAAGCTTCATGATCTTTAGCAAAGTTAGCTAAAATTCTTGCAGGTGCAACGGCATCACTATGACCGAATGCAATAGCGTTTGGACCTACTAATTTATCATTGATTTCAGCATATCCAGCGCTTTCAGTAGCTCTTTGAACTAATTTGTTTTTGTAAACTTTGAATTCAACATCTTCTTCACGTAATGCTTTACGTAATTCAGTGACTTCTGCTACTGATAATCCACGATATTCTACTACTACAGCAGATTGTGAATCATTAAATTTACCAGTGATTTCTTCAACAACGACTTTTTTCGCATTGATTGCTTCTACTGACATTGCTACACCTCCTATAAATTTTTATATATGCAACAATATACGCGCTATATTTAAAACTCCCATACGTAGATAGGAGTTCAAGTTCTTCATAAACTCAACACCTCGGTAACAAATTAAGGTTTCCCAGTTACTGTCTACGGTATATTGATTGCGACATTTTTTACAAACTATTTAGTAGTTTGAACTTTGATTGCAGGTCCCATAGTTGATGAAACTGCAATATTTTTAATATAAGTACCTTTAGCTGATGTTGGTTTTAATCTTACGATTAAATCATAAATTGTGTTGAAGTTTTCAACTAATTTAGCATCATCAAATGATACTCTACCGATTGGTAAATGAACATTACCTTCTTTATCAGTACGGTAAGTTACTTTACCAGCTTTTGTTTCTTGAACTGCTTTAGCAACATCCATAGTTACTGTTCCAGTTTTTGGGTTAGGCATTAAACCTTTAGGTCCTAAGATACGACCTAATTTACCTAATTCAGCCATCATGTTAGGAGTAGCGATCATAACTTCGAAATCTAACCATCCTTTTTTGATGTCTTCTAAAATTTCTTTACCAGCAACGATATCTGCACCAGCATCTTTAGCTTCTTGAGCTTTTTCTCCTTCAGCTACAACTAAAACTTTTTTAGTTTTACCAGTTCCGTGTGGTAATACAACAGCTCCACGTAATTGTTGATCTGCTTGTCTAACATCTAATCCTAAATTGAAAGCAACATCGACACTTGCATCGAATTTTACATTACTTGTTTTTTTAACTAATTCAATAGCTTCTTCAGCTGAATAAAGTTTTCCATTTTCAATTAATGCAGCTGCTTCTGTATATCTTTTACTTTTCTTTGCCATTTAATTTCCTCCTTAGTGGTTATAACGGATTATCCTTCCACGTGATGCTTACGCATCGATTCCTTCAACTTTAACACCCATGTTTTTAGCTGTACCAGCAACGATTTTCATTGCAGCATCTAAATCATAAGCATTTAAGTCAGGCATTTTGTATTCAGCGATTTCTTTTAATTTGTCAGCTGATAATGTTCCTACAGTAGTTGTTCCTGCATTACTAGAACCTTTTTGTACTCCTAAAGCTTTTTTAATCATTTCTGAAGCTGGAGCAGTTTTTAATACAAAGCTGAAATCTTTGTCTTCATATACTGTTAAGACAACTGGTACTGTTTCTCCCATACGATCTTTAGTTTGATCATTGAAAGCAGTACAGAATTTAGGCATTTGGATACCTGCACCTGCTAATGCTGGACCAGGTTTAGCTTGCCCTGCTTTGAATTGAATTTTCATAACTCTAACAACTTTCTTACTCACGCGACATTTCCTCCTTGTAAAAATTTGTCCGTGTTGTGGTCAAATGGGTGTTACCCTTCCACACAACAATGAATGCGCAATTAACCTATTGCGTCGACAACTAATTTACCATTATCTCTTGATAAATGCAATACTTTTTTATATTTTTTTGCATTTTATCAAATAAATTTAAAAAAAAGAAAAACTCTAGGAATTTTCCTAGAGTTTAAACAACAATTAGTCTAAAGCAGCGATCATTGCTTTGTATGAATCTTCAACTAATGAAGCTCCACCAACTAAAGCACCATCAATATCAGGTTGTTCTAATAATGCTTTTAAACCTTCAGGTTTAACAGATCCACCATATTGAATTCTTACTTGATCAGCAACTTCTTGTCCGTATAATTCAGCAACTACTGAACGGATATATCCACAAACATCTTGAGCGATTTCGTTTGTAGCAGTTTTTCCAGTTCCGATAGCCCATACTGGTTCGTAAGCGATAACGCTTCTAGCAGCACATTTAGGACAAACATCTTTGTAAGCAGCAACTACTTGAGTTTTAACAACATCTTTAGTAGTTCCAGCTTCATATTGTTCTAATGTTTCACCAACACATACGATTGGAGTCATATCATTTTTAAGAACTTGAAGCATTTTAGCGTTAACTGTTTCATCAGTTTCCCCAAAATATTGTCTTCTTTCAGAGTGACCTAAGATAACCCATTCAACTCCGATTTCTTTTAACATTTCAACAGATACTTCACCAGTATAAGCTCCGCTATCTTTGAAGTGTACGTTTTCAGCAGCTACGATTAAATTTTTAGCTCCTGCTTTTGCAGTTTGTAAAGCTAAGTATGGAGTAGCAATTCCCCAGTCAGCTTTATCAGTTACTTCTGGATCAACAGCTTCTACGAATGCTTTTGTAGCAGCGATTGTTTTATTCATTTTCCAGTTTCCTACGATAATTGGTTTTCTCATGATTACAAATACCTTCCTTATTATTTATCATCAATTGCAGCGATACCTGGAAGAACTTTACCTTCCATATATTCTAATGAAGCTCCACCACCAGTTGAGATGTGAGAAACTTTATCAGCATATCCAAGTTGCATTACTGCAGCAGCGCTATCTCCACCACCAATGATAGTGTTAGCACCTTCTAAACCAGCTAAAGCTTCACATACAGCGATTGTTCCTTTAGCGAATGGTTCCATTTCGAATACACCCATAGGTCCATTCCATACAACTGTTTTAGCACCAGCTAAAGCAGCTTTGATGTTTTCTACAGATTTAGGTCCGATGTCTAATCCCATGTATCCATCAGGTACATCTTCACCACAAACTTTAATATCACCTTCTGCAGCAAATGCAGTATTGATTACAGAATCAACTGGTAAGATTAATTTATCTCCAGCTTTAGCTAAGATATCTTTAGCTACGTCAATTCTATCATCTTCAACTAAAGAGTTACCGATTGAATGACCTTGAGCTTTAGCGAAAGTATAGCACATACCTCCACCAACGATAACTTTGTCAGCAATTTTTAATAAGTTTTCGATAACTAAGATTTTATCAGAAACTTTAGCTCCACCTAAGATAGCAACCATTGGTCTTTCTGGATTACTTACAGCTTTTCCAATGTAGTTGATTTCTTTTTCTACTAAGAAACCAGCTGCTGATGGTAAATGAGCAGGGATTCCAGCTGTAGAAGCATGAGCTCTATGAACTGAACCGAATGCATCTTCAACAAATACATCACCTAATGAAGCCCAGTATTTTCCTAATTCAGGATCATTTTTACTTTCTCCAGCTTCATAACGAGTGTTTTGAACTAAGATAACTTGTCCATTTTCAGCGTTTTTAACAGCTTCTTCTAATTCAGCACCACGAGTGCAATCTACGAATTTTACATCTCTACCTAATAATTCAGCTAATCTAGGAGCAACAACAGCTAAATTGTTTTTAGCTTTGTCTTCTTCAGTTTTCACTTTACCTAAGTGAGAGAATAAAACGATAGCTTTTGGAGATTGTTCTAATAAATATTTGATTGTTGGTAATGCAGCAACAATACGATTATCATTAGTGATTTCTCCTGTTTCTTTACTTCTTGGTACGTTGAAGTCAACACGAACTAAAACAGTTTTTCCAGCGACTTCAATATCTCTAATTGTTTTCTTATCCATTTTTATAATTCCTCCATGGCTGAATTATATCATCTATAATCATTGTTTTCAATTAATTTCATATTATATTATGAGGTGAAAAATATGAAAAATACGAATGTAATCCCTATCCAAAAAATCCCATCTATGTTAGAGAATGATTATCAATTTGTCGATTTAAGAGATCCCTATGAGTATAAGAAAATTCATCTAACAAAATTCACAAATATTCCCTATGAAAAGTTCAATCTCAATCAGTATCATTTTTCTAAAAAAGAACCACTTATTCTTATCTGTTATAGTGGAGCTAAATCAAAAAAACTAGCAGATGATTTATGTCAACAAGGTTATGATGCTTACAGTATTGAAGGTGGATTCTATTCTATTTTGCATCAAAAGACATAAAAAAATTAACGGGTGTATACTCGTTAATCCAATGGTTTATTATAAAAACGTCCAATAAAGTTTTCAACTTTAGTTACAGAAACAATAATCTTTGGATCAGTTTCCTTTAAAGCTTCTAAAACATCTCCGACTTCATAACTTGAAACAATTGCTGTTAAATAGCTTACAGGATGATGTGAATATCCTCCATAACCATCTAAAGCAGTGATCCCATGATGAAATTTTTCTAAATAAGTATCCACCACTTCGTCTTTTTTTACAGTATAGATGTGTAACATAACACGTTTATATCGTGTATGGAAAGTAGAAATTGTTTTTGTTGAGATAAATTGGAACAAAATAGAATACCCTGCTTTATCAAATCCAAAAATAACTCCAAAAACACATAAAATCATAGCATTAAAAGCAAAAACTTGCATCCAGATTTCTCGTCCATTTTTATTAGCAAAATACAAAGCAATAAAATCTGTACCACCTGAAGAAGCACCCGCTTTTAAAGCAAGTACAATACTCATTCCCCAAATATATCCACCAAATACAACATTTAAAACTTGTTCATCAAATAATGGATAATTTGGAATAATTTGTAATAAAAATGATGTTAAAAAGACTTGTAATAATGAAAAGAATACAAATCGTTTTGATATTTTCTTGGCACAAATAAGCGCAACAGGTACATTTAAAACAACTAAAGTGAATGCTGTTGGAATTGATTTTCCAAATAAATCAGCAATCATATCTACAAGTAAGGCAATACCCATAAACCCACCTGACAATAAGTGCGCTGGTCTTACAAATGTTTTAGTTGTAGCAGCCATAATCAATGAAGAACAAAATACACAGGTAAAACTAATTAAATCTCTTTTTTTTATCTTTTTCATGATCTTTCTCCCTAAATTCCACTACATTGTACTCTTTTAGAAACAATTTACAACATGCAATTATAAAAAAATAAAGTTAATTTATTAACAAAGAAAAAGGATTAAATTCACATCTAATCCTCTTATCTATTCTTTCCATTTTTATGATAAATATTTTCAAAAAAATCATACAACTTTAATTCATTTTGTTCAAAAAAATCAATTACTTCATCACTTGCTTGAATATCAATATTCTTATTTCTTAATATTTGATAAGCCATTTTAGGATTTTCCTCAACTGATTTTCCCATATCAATGATAAATTCAAATCCATCTTGAAAGATAAAACTAAATTGCATCACATAAAGTGTATGTAATCCTTGATGCCATGCGCCACCTTTTTCAAAATAGAGACCTATCTTTACTCTTCTTAAATCCTGCCAACTATATTCCTTATTTTCATTATTTTCTTTTTTAGTTATCAAGCTTTTTAAAATAGATTTTCTACTTTGATAGTGATAACTACAAATTGAAATCTTATTATCTGTTAATTCAACATATTCTAATTTAGTTTCACAAATAACAAATATAATCAAAAGAATAATAAATGAAATACACATAGAAAAAATAATGAGTTTCGCTGATGCTTTATAAAAAGGTATTTGAAAATGTTGTACTGAACTTCGCGTTTGTTCGTTCACATAAGAAATCATATTAGGAAATGCTAAACCAATTAAAATTCCAAAAATTCCAGATATAAATAAAGATAAAACACTAACGCCTAACAGACTTCTTGGTATCGACTTATAACCAATAACTACTGTTTGATCTTTCTTAAAATAATCAAATACTTTCTTTAAGTCTTTTTTCTTAACTTTTTCATTCCCTATTTGATTGTCTTCAATTACTTGATCTAATAATGGGATATTCTTCTCTTTTAAATCTTCACACATGTTTTTTATATATTGCAATGATTCTATTCGGGTATTTACTTTTTCAATATGATTTTCTAAGACATCTTGAAATGTAACTTTATTA